>CAYJDK010000022.1:3610-15627 GCA_964368905.1 uncultured Bacteroides sp. | reverse complement strand
TATTGCAGTGCAATCATTGCCAGTATATGTAATATCGTGCAAAGAATTTGTTTGAGTATTATATGCAATAAGTTCTTTGTTAACGTCGTATGTTTTATACCAGTCTTCATTACAGCCAAGCATATAAGGGTTGGCAACAAAAATAGCCGGCACTTTTTCTTTTACATCAGGCCTAAAAATATATACTGCCATTAAATCGCGCACGCCTCTTTTTTGCGTATCACAAGGCGTTTGTACAAAAACTTGTTCTTTAATAATTTCCATATTGGCTCTCCGTTTTGTAAGCTGTTTTTTAGTAAATAGCGTTTACACTACCTAGTTAATAATAAATATAAAGCGAGAAAGGAAAATCCTCTCTCGCCTATTTTAATTTAAGTAAATTTAGCGTTTATTAAGGTATAGTACGTTAAATTTATTTTTCGCTTTTTTCTGTTTTGCGTATAAACATTTTCCATAAAATTACAAAAATAGCGCCCAAAACCATTGCGCCTGCAAGGAAAGAGAAGAAATATGCATATCCCATTGCGCTGCCGGCGTTGCCGTCTATTAAAACACCTGCAAGTAGTGCAACAAATGTTTCAGGCAAGTAACCAAGTGTAGAAATAATACCGGCAGATGTACCTGAAAGCTCTTGAGGCACGCCGCCTTTTTCTAGTAACGACCAAGATAGTGAGTAAACTACATTATATGCAATGTAATTAACTAGGAACAGTATTAAATACCAAATTGCGCTTGATGGTGTTTGAGGAAGTAAAATAATACCGCCAACACATAAAGCCGATATACCAAAAGAGGCAAGGAATAAATTTTCTGCGCCAATTTTGTCAATTAAATAACCTGCGCCAAAAGTAGAAATTGGAAGAGACCAACGCTTTGTGGCCGCAATTATAGCAGCAAATGTTACAGACAAGCCAAAAAACGAAGTTGAGTACGGTGTGAAGTAATATTGGCCCATTACAAAAACATAAACACAAAATGTTATACCGGACATAAGCCATACAGCAGGAAGTTTAATTACTTTGCCAATGTCTTTTAGTTTTACTTTGTTGTCTCCGCCAACAACTTTGTCTTTAATTTTAATGTGGCAAATAATACCTATTACCAATGTTAAAACAGAATAAAAAATTATAACTGCAAACATGCCTGTTGAATCGTCTAAGAAAGAAACACCAATGCGGAAAGCAACAACTGCAAGAGGTGCTGTTATCATAGCAGATATAGAGCGCCAGCCTTCAAACCAACCAAAAGCCTTGCCTTGGTCTGTTTCTTCTGCCATTAAACGCACGGCTTTAATACAACCGGGCCAAAATGCAAACAATGTTGAAAAGCCCCAAACAGCATATAAAACACATAGAGCCGCAAAAGGTAGCGGTAGTAGGTGGACAAAGCCCATTACACCTGTTATTATTAAAGAATAAGAGGCAATTTTTCTAACAGAAATTTTGTCTGCAACATAACCGCCAAAAAGGTACGAAACCATGCCAAATAAACCGAATATAGAACCAAGTTGACCCATTTGAGTGTTTGTTAAGTTATACATTTCAATATAAACATCATAGTAATCGAACCTAAAGTATGGTAGCCCGTAAATTACTTGGCCGCCAAACGCCAAAACAATTATTACAAAAAGATTAGAGCGCAGGTTTTCTCCAAAACCAAGTTTTGCTAAAAAAGTTTTCATTAATACACATCCTCACATTTATTGCAACAATTTGTACAATATAATTAAATAGTGTAAGCACTATTTAAGCCAAACACAGCCATATATTGTTAATAAATTGTAAACACATATACAAAAATACAACAAAATTCAACATTTGTCAATAATAAGTTTGTATTTGTAATGCATATATGTTGCGTTTTTGTATATTATAAAAAAATATTAAAAAAGCAGGTGAATTATTATGTGTACAAGTATTGCATGGGACAACGGTAACCTTTTTATAGGTAGAAACATGGACATAAGTTTTGATTTTGATAGGCAAGTTGTAGTAGTGCCAAGAAATTATGAATTTGTTTTTAAGCAAGAGCAAAGCATAAAAAATCATTATGCAATAATTGGTACTGCCAGTGTGGTAGAAAACTACCCACTATTTGCCGAGGCTGTAAATGAAAAAGGCTTGTATATGGCAGGGCTTAACTTTCCCGGCATTGCGCATTTTTATAACAGCGAGAAAAACAAACAAAACATAACAGTTAATGAGCTTATACCGTATGTGCTAAGCAAGTGTGAAAACATAGCACAAGTTAGCGAAATATTAAAAAACATTAACATAACAAACATACCTTTTATTAAAGGGTTGCCAATACCCGAGCTGCATTTTATTGTTTCGCATAAAACGGGCAGTATTGTTATTGAGTGTACAAAAGAAAAAATGCATGTGCATTTAAACCCTACCGGAATTTTAACAAATAACCCACCAATTGAAATACAATTGCATAACCTTAATAACTATATGTCTTTATCTGCAAAAAACCCAAAAAATAGTATGACTAAAGAAATTAAGCTAAACAACTATTGCATGGGCCTTGGTGCACTTGGGCTACCCGGGGATTTTTCGTCACAGTCTAGGTTTGTAAAAGCATATTTTTTAAAAACAAACAGCATTACAGGCAAAACAGAAGAAGAAAGTGTTGCGCACATGTTCCACATGCTTGACAATGTGTGTATGGTTAAAGGCGCAGTGCTAGACAATAATGACGCAGTTGACTATACGGTGTATTCGTGTTGTATTAATGCGGATAAAGGAATATATTACTATAAAACTTATAACAGCACTTGTATTCAAGCGGTAAGCTTACAAAACGAAAACCTTGAAGATAGTAATTTGAAATGCTATAAACATGAAAATAATGCTTATATACATTATATAAATGCAAATAATTAAATGAAAAATACATTAGGAGAAGTTTGAAATAAAACACCATGCACTTTTATATGTTATGTTTGTTAGGAATGCACGCAAAGTGGCGGCAGAAAGCGCAGAAACTGCAATACAAAGCGGCACACAGGTATATGCAAGCCAGCGAGCAACCAGAATGGCAAAAAGGACAGTTGCAAATAAAGATGAGTTAAACATGCTTAACTACCAAGTATACGGAGAATGGACGGCACCGCTCGATTTGATAAAAAGCCAAACAATTGAAACAGAGCCAACATACATAATGCAAGTTGACGTTTGCCCATGGTACGTTGTTTGCAAAGAATATGGTTACTTAAAAGAACTTGAAGAATATTGCAAAACAATAGATAAAACACTTGTAAAAGTGTATAACAGTCAACTGAGTTTAGACATTAACGGCATTAAAACGTTTGGGGCAAAAGGGTGCACGTTTGTTTGGAACGGATTAAAAATGGACGATGAAACGCAAAAAATAATTGCCGAAAAGCGCAAAGAACTTGGCCTTACATGCAAAAAAGATTGGGAATACCACACAAAACACATGTACAGTGCAATGAGCAGTGAGATGTTAAAATTGCCATGTGGGCAAGAAATTATTAATAACACTTTAAAAGATTTTGAGGATATGTTTGGCAAAAAAATGAAGGATATAGTTATAGATTGTAAAAACATTAATTTTTATGAAATTTAATTAAGCCAAGCCGATATGACCCGGGTTCGGATTACATCAGCTTGGATAAGCTTACCGAAGAACACGTTATTCAGTGCAAATGCTATGCGTTTGTTACAAAATACGCTTTTAGAGCATATTTTATAGGCATTAATTAAAAATAAAATAATAAAAGCAGCAACATACAAACTTACCATTAGTTTGAGTGTTGCTGCCTTTTTTAATATAAAGTTAAAAAGTATATAGTTCCAAAAAACAAAACAATTAAACGTTAACGGCGCTATTAATTAGCGCAAGTTCCTCGTTTATTTCGTTTGCAATAGATGTACTTTGTATTGCAGCTGTTGCTGTGCGCCCGTTATTAGCACTGATGCTCTCTATTTGAGTTAGTAGGTTATTAATGTTTTCGGCTTGTAAACTCATAACCTCGCTTATATTTCCGGCTGTTTTTGCAGAGTGTTTAGAGTGCTCAATAACTTGCTGCATATCTTGTACGGCTTGGTTAACAAGTTTAACGCCGGAGTTTACGTATGATATAGTTTCGTTTACAAGTAAAGAACTGTCGTTTGCGGCTTGCGAGCTATTGTTTGCAAGTGTTCGTACTTCTTGTGCAACAACAGCAAAACCCTTGCCTGCATTGCCGGCACGCGCAGCCTCTACCGAGGCATTAAGTGCCAAAATATTTGTTTGGAAAGCAATGTTTTCTATTGACTGAATAATTCCATGAATTTTTGCCGTAGATTGCTCTATTTCAGTCATCGCTTTTAAAACCTTACTCATTTGCTCATTGTTCTTTTCAAGCTTTTCTAAGCTCTGCATGGCAGTATCGTAAGATTCGGCTGTTTTATCTTGTGTAGATTTAACTTCAACCTTCATATTATTGCTTTGAGAAAGAAGCTCTGCAAGCACTATGCTTTGGCTACTGGACCCCTCGCTTAAAACATTAGCTAAATCAAGCATTTTTTTAGATGTATCCCCAAGGTTACCACTGCGTTTTTTAACTTCGTTAAATATATTTTGCTGCGTTTGAGCGTTGTTTTTTTCTTGCTCCATTTTTTGTTCAATCTGCTCAAACAATACTTCTGTTTGTTCTTCTTTTTCTTTAGAACGAAGCATAAATGTGCTGCCCCATTTTACTAAAAAATAAACTAAAACTAAAGAAAAATTAATTCCAATTAAACCTCGTAAAATTGTGCTTAGGTCAGTTGTGCCGTATAAAGAAATATCAAAAAATAAAACCCCAAAAAGAATAACTGCTGAAATTATCCACTGCCTAATTAAAAGAGCGCTGTTGTAGTATAGGCCTGTCATTGTTAAAGCGGCTATAACTAGTGGCAATGTTGACAGTAAGTTACCGCTTAATATGCCAAAAGCCAGTATTAAAAGAAACTGTGAATACGTTAATATTTTAATGCAGTTAGGCAGGTTGTTGGTTTTTTTATAATATTGTGTAAGTGCCATAACAATTGCGGTAGATAAAACAATACCGCTACCGGTTAAAAAATCCCCTGTAAAAATATAAAGAAGCCCGTATGCACTAGCACCGGTAATTAAAACAAGTTGATTAACAGACACTAATTTTGAAGTTTTTATTACTGTATTATTTTTATACATATATATCACCTCTGTATAAATTAAAAGAAAAATAACTTAAAACGAACATTACATAATTTAATTATTAATAAAAAGTATGGGCTAAAAATAATATTTTAAATAGCAGTATATAAATTGAAATAGGAGCTATAAAATATTTATACTTAACACTATAATTTTATAATACTTTACTTTAAAAGTCAAACAAACAATTGTTAAAACTTGTTTATTTAATGCAAAATTTACAACTAGGTTTTAAAAACAATTTGCCTATATAATTTTAAAATAGCAAAATAAACGGTGCATAAATTATAAATAAAGATTAAATGCGGCTTTAGTTATATATAATTGCTTAAAAACTTTATTTAGCAAATGTCCTTTTAATTCTGTTTTAGTTTTGCAAAGCATTTGTTTTAAAAAGCCGGGCAGTATTAATGCGTTTTAATATACACAAAAACAAAATTGACACATGAGATATAAAGAGCATTAGAAAGAAAACAAAAGAAAACAAGAGCAAGCTTGATGTATATTAATTTTTTTGAAAAAACATATTGACTTGATACGTTTATTGATATATAATTCTATGTATATCTTTGAAAATGCCTTATATTAAAAGCAAGGCATTTATTTTAAAGCAAAAATTTGCAGGAGGAAAACAATGAGCACAACATTAGCAAAACCCGGCAAAGTAGACCGTAAATGGTACGTTATTGATGCAGCGGGAAAACCGCTTGGGCGTACTGCTTCTACTGTTGCAACATTGCTTCGCGGTAAAAACAAAGTTACATTTACACCTAATGTAGACTGCGGAGACCATGTTATTGTTATTAATTGCGACAAAGCAGTTTTAACAGGTTCTAAACTTGATAATAAGTTTTACTACCACCACAGCGGGTGGGTTGGCGGCATGAAAGCCGTTAAATACCGCACACTTATGGCACAAAAATCAGACAAAGCAATGATGCTTGCCGTTAAAGGCATGTTACCAGGTAATGTACTTGGTGCAAGTGCATTAAAACGCCTAAGAGTTTACAAGGGCGAACAACACAACAACGCTGGGCAAAAACCCGAAGCATATACAGTTTAACGGAGGGCAATTTTAATTATGTATGAGACAAAACAATATTACTACGGCACAGGCCGCCGTAAAAGTTCTGTTGCACGTGTTAGAGTGTATAACGGTACTGGCAAAATAACTGTTAATGACAGGGATATTGACGATTTCTTTGGCCTTGAAACTTTAAAATTAATTGTGCGCCAACCACTTAACGAAACAAGTACAGACGGTAAGTTTGATATTGTTGTTCGTGTTGCAGGTGGCGGTGTATCGGGCCAAGCAGGTGCAATTAGGCATGGTTTGGCACGTGCGCTTTTAGTTTATGACGAAAACCTTCGTCCTCAACTAAAAAAAGCAGGCTTTTTAACACGTGACCCACGCATGAAAGAACGTAAAAAATACGGCCTTAAAGCTGCACGTCGTGCACCACAATTTAGCAAACGTTAATTTTGTTTTTTTAAAAAAAACATTAAAATTATCTTTTGCATGGTAAACATTAATATATTATTAAAACGTATGTTTAAAGTAATGTATTTTGTGCACGCAAACTTTAATAAAAACAAAAAAACCGATGTTCAGTGCTTTTAAGCATTTGGCATCGGTTTTTTTATGTTGTTTTTAATTTGCTTGAAAGAATAATAATAAAACTCAAAATAAATAATTATATATATTGCTTTAAATTACTGCTGCTGTGCTCTTTCAACTTCCTTTTCACTTTGAATAGCGGTTTGGTCGTTATAAAAATGGTTGTTTTTAATGTGGCACATTTCGTGTGCTATTGTTGCCTCCAGTGATTTTTGGCAAAGGTTTGTGTTTACATACACATTATAATTATCTTCGTGATCTTTTATTGTCACTCCTCTTACATTTGGCGGTAACGATATCTTTCGGATATAAATGTTGTTCAACGGTAAAACCTCCTATTTACTTTTCGCGCAAGGCTTCAATAATTTTAACAGCTTGCATTACCTCCTCTTTTGTTGCACTCTTTGCAAGCGAAAACAATATACGCATATCTTCACGATTTTTTAGCTCGTTTAAATACTCGTTAAGTTCATCATCTTGTGATGTGGGCGTGGCGGGTGTATTTGTGTTGCCCAAAAGATAATCAACAGTTACGTTAAAAAAATCGGCTATTTTTTGCAATTGTGACGTTTGCGGCAACCTTTCTTTATTTCTCCATGCCGAAACTGCCGCCCTGCTAAGGCCCATTTCTACAGCTGCTCCCGTTGGGGAAAGGCCTTTACTTTTACATAATTTACAATAATTGTCAAAAAACACTATTTGTACCCCTCTAAGTTGTGCAAACATACAAAGTTTCTTTAAATAAACTTTTTTAGCTTGCAAAGTTTACTGTTGTGAACTATACTATAACATAAATAGTTCGCACAAGTGAACTATTTGCCTTTGTTAACATAATATATACTATATTATATCATTATTGTTCACAAAAGTAAACTGTTTTTAAGGAGTAAATTACTATGCAAGAAATATTTTTATGTAAAAATCCGTGTGAAAAAACTAAACCTTTAGGGCGATGCAGTGTTTGTGGCAGTGCAGTATATGATGGAGATGAGCTTTTTTTAACACGCAATGAAAAAATACCGGTAGGGTGTGTTAGTTGCATAATTACATTGCTAAAGAGACCTTAAAACTTAAATAAAAGCGATTGGAGTAGATAGCGTGAAAAACCACGCTATCAATTATCTAATTGGCATTCTGCAGGGAGATTTTTCAAAATTATTTGTGCTGTGCACAGAATGGAGATTAATATGGAACTTGAAATAAAACTAGGCATGATAATACATATAAAACCAATATTACAAACATCGTTAGATGGAATGCAGGGAAGGTTTGCGCCAAGAGTAGCTACATATGGAAAAGTTCTTTACATAAGCAATAAAAGGTGGGTTCTTGTAGGCGTGCTAAATAAATACGGTAAGCAAATATTTAAAGAGTGCTTTTTTATTCAAGATATTGAGCCGGCCGTGAACAGCTTAAAAAGTATTTACTTAAATAAAAAAATATCATAGAAAAACAAGTTTACAATTTAGTGTAACATGCCTTTAAAGGCAAGCTATAAATAGAAACAGAAAAAATTGCATTATTGCATTAACAGTTATGGCTAATATTAAAAAGCTGTTTAATTTTAAATGCAAGCCCAAAAAGCAATAAAAACATGGAAAAAGTACTAACATTTTTAATGGTTGCTTTACGGCTTGCAGCATAGCGGAAAGGAATGGTCATATTTATGAAATATCATAAAGGAAAACGTTTTGGCCTTTGTGAAAAAGTGCAAAGTTTAATTTATTGGCAATGTGTTAATTTTGAAAGCTTAGAAAAAGAAAGGCAAGAGCACGTGCGCAATTTGTGTGCACAAATTGCCGGCATATACAGCAACGTGCTTTTTGAGGCGGTAACAAGCACAGTACCTGTAACAACTATAAGTTATAGAACACTTACAACTAACACACCTATATATGACAGCCATTTATGTGTAATGGTAAAAAAGTTTTATAAAGAATATGCACATGCATATAACATGGATATAAATTAGTATTAAAATTTGAATTAAAAAGTATTGCAAAAAAAGTTAAAATAATGGTTTTTATGCTTTAAAATATAAAATTGTAATATATTTTTAATTTTACAACATTGTAACATAAAAAAATGTCAAAATTTGCATAATTTTGCAATCATTACCCACAAAACACAAAAAAAAACAATATTTGTAAGTAGTTAGTACCCTAACCGGTTATATAAAAGTATATGAAAAAGTGTTTAGGTGTAATAAATTGTATTAAAGTTTGCAAAAAGGGGTGTTGCGTTACGGAACAAAAAAAGAGAAAAAGAACAAGCGAAAATGCAAAACAAACAAAAAGTACCATTAATAAAAATGCACATGACGAACTTACACAAACAGAAAAAGCATTTTGCATAAACTACGTTAAAACATTTAACGTAAAAAATTCTGCACGTCATGCAGGCATTAAAGCTAGCGATTGCATGCAAGAAGGCTTTGAGATGTTTAATAAACCGCAAGTGCGCGAATATATAAAAGCCTTAAAAAAGCAACAACATGAATCTATGATGGCAGAGGGAAATGATATAGTGCAAAAATACTTAGACATAGCGTTTGCCGACATATTTGATTTTGTGCAGCTGGGTTGTGTTGCTGTTTCTGCAGATTCAAGCGAAAGTTCTGCCACGGGCATATTTATAAAAAACGACGATGGAATACAGCTTTTTTTGCCGGATATTATAGACGGCAGCCTTGTTGCCGAAATTAAACAAGGCAAAGACGGAATTACCATTAAACTGGCAGATAGGATGAAAGCACTTGCATGGCTAACAGATTATTTTGAACTTAACCCTGCCGATGTACACAGACGGGAAGCAGATAAGCGCAAAATAGAACTTGCAGCTGTTAAAATTTGTCCTCAAGACCTAGAACAAAGCAGCGATAATTTAATAGCCCAAACCGAAACATTAGACATGCCACATCAAATGGAAAAAAAACAAACAAAAGATAAACAACAAGATACAGTGCAAACAGCAGAAAAGCAAAAACAAAAAGCAGACAATTATGAGCAAGCCTTGAAACAAAGTAAAAAAGATTTGTGGAAAGATGAATGATGCAAAGTTTATTATTTAAAAAAGTGTATAACAAAAAAACAAAACAAGCCTTGTGCAAAATTATTTGTACTAAAAAAATAAAAGGGTGATGCATTTAAGTGGATTTTGAAAAAAATAAGACTATGTGGAAAAAAACAGACAATGCATTGCTAAAAGCAAAAAAATATTATGCGCAAGCAAATTTAAAAGGTAACAAAAAGATAAATAGTAACAACAGCGCAAATGCACAATTAACGGCATTTATGCAAAACCCGGAATTTGCAATTAATTTTGAGCCGTTTAAATACATGCCATTTACAAAAACACAAGCAAAAGTTTTAACTTGGTGGCAAAAGGGCTCGCCTAAAAAAAACATGGACGGTATTATTGCAGACGGTAGCATAAGAAGTGGTAAATCCTTGTGTTTGTCGCTTTCTTTTTGTTTGTGGGCAATGGAAAGTTTTAACATGCAAAACTTTGCACTATGCGGCAAAACTGTTGGTTCTTTGCGGCGCAACGTATTAACACTTTTAAAGCATATGTTGCGTGGCAGAGGTTATGCCGTTAAAGAGCGCCGCACAGATAACCTTTTAATTGTAAGCAAAAACGGTGTGTGCAACAGGTTTTATTTATTTGGCGGCAAAGATGAAAGCAGTGCGGATTTAATTCAGGGTATTACACTGGCGGGCATATTATTTGACGAAGTAGCGCTTATGCCGGAAAGTTTTGTAAACCAAGCAACTGCTCGTTGCAGTGTGCAAGGCAGTAAGTGGTGGTTTAGTTGTAACCCTCAAGGGCCTAACCATTGGTTTTATACAAATTGGGTTTTACAAAAAAAAGAAAAAAACCTTTTATATGTTCACTTTACAATGCAAGATAACCCCAGTTTAACAAAACAAATGATACAAAGATACGAAAACATGTATACGGGTGTTTTTTATGAAAGATACGTTAAAGGGTTATGGGTTGCGGCACAAGGGCTTGTGTACCCAATGGTGGCACAGCAAAAGAGCAAATTTGTATTACAAAACGCAAACAATTTAAACGGGCGGTTTTTTATTAGCATAGATTATGGCACAAGAAACCCCTTTAGCATGGGCCTATGGTGTGTAAACGGCAATACCGCAGTGCGCGTTAAAGAGTTTTACCACAACAGCGTAAAAGAACAGCGCCAATTAACAGACGAAGAATACTACGAGCAACTGGATAAATTTGCAAAAGGGTATTTAATTCAACGTGTTGTTATAGACCCTAGCGCGGCGTCTTTTATACAAACAATTAGAAAACACGCCTTTTTTACGGTGAGAAGTGCAGAAAACAGTGTGCTTGACGGAATAAGGGTAACGGCGTCTTTAACCGGCAAAGACGAAGTTATTAAACAAAACGACCATGCAATGGATGATATGCGTTATTTTTGCGCAACAATTTTAGCAAGAGAATTTAAATGGATAGAATGGAGATAATTAATATGTTTGAGCGAATGTTATATTTTTTGCGTACAAGTGTGCGCAACTTTTTTAAAACAGAAGTAGAGGCACAAAATTGTGAAGCGGCACTTAGCAACAACATGGAAAATGCAATAAGTACGTGGGCATTAATGTATAAAGGTGCTACAAGCAAAAGTTTAAATGGTGCAGGGCTTGGGCTTCCTGCTGCCATATCCAGCGAGTTTGCACGAATAACAACACTGGAGGCAAACATAAAATATAGCGGCCAACGAGGGAATTACTTAAACACGGTTATGGCGCCTGTAATTGACAATTTGCGCCATTATACAGAATATGCGTGTGCGCTTGGCGGATGTGTATTTAAGCCGTATGTCTCAAACGGAGAAGTTTTAATAGACTTTGTGCAGGCAGATAATTTTGTACCAACAAACTTTGATGCAAGCGGAAGAATGACAGGCGCCGTTTTTTGCGATCAAATTGTGCAAAATAATGGTGTATACACAAGGCTAGAGTATCACAATTTAACAAACAAAACGTATACGGTAGAAAACAAAGCTTTTTATAGTTCTAACGCAACTAACTTAGGCAAACCTGTTAATTTAAGCGATGTTAGCGCTTGGCAAGGAATTGAGCCTTTTGTAATGTTTAAAAACGTAAAAACACCGCTTTTTGCATATTTACGCGTGCCCGGGGCAAATAATATAGATAGGCACAGCCCACTTGGCGTTTCA
>CAYJDK010000022.1:2168-3600 GCA_964368905.1 uncultured Bacteroides sp. | reverse complement strand
TAGGGCAACAAACCTTATTAATGACGCAAACGAACAATACGCAAGGCTTTTGTGGGAATTTGAGGGTGGCGAACTTGCGGTAGACGCCGCACAAGACGTGTTGATGGGGCTTTCTCAAGACACACCAAAACTGCCAAAAGGCAAACAGCGCCTATTTAGGCAACTTGCAAGTAGCGATAGCGATTTTTACAAAGTATTTGCGCCACAATTAAGAGACGAAAGTATAATTAATGGGCTTGACTTTATGTTAAAACGCATAGAATTTAATTGTTCGCTTGCGTATGGCACTTTGTCGGACCCGCAAAACACAGACAAAACAGCAGAGGAAATACGTGCAAGCAAACAGCGAAGTTTTGCGGCAGTACGTGACTTGCAGCGCGCATTGCAAACTTGCTTAACAAACCTTGCAAATATTGTTTGCGTTTATGCCGATTTATATAAATTAACACCAAGCGGGACGTATAGTGCCGTTTATAAGTGGGACGATAGCATTATTACAAACGAAAATGAAGAGCGTGAACAAATGCGAGTTGATTGCATAAACGGTGCCGCACAGTGGTGGGAGTACAGAATGAGATTTTACGGTGAAGACGAAAAGACAGCAAAAAAAATGGTTTTGCAAAACAGTGCAAATGGTAAAATTGAATAAATAAGACGTATTGTTTTATTTAGATAAAACTTGTGTAAACTTAATGCCTGCAAATAATGGCAAAACAAAAATATATATAGTTGAAAATAGCAAGCACCCCATTACAGTTTTGTATAAAACCGCAAAAGAAGATATAAACGGAAGCATGTTAAAAAAGTGCCACATTAAGGCGGCAATAGCTGCCGAAAACACAGGGCCAAGCAAAAAGGCGCGCCATTTAAACTTAATGTCACAAACGTGTAAAAGTCGGCGCAAGTTTAAAAGGCATGTGAACAAGTTGCTAACAATCATTACAAACAAAAAGCCCATTATACCCATAGACGGCAACAATAAACAAATTAAAACAATGCGAATAATGCAATCAAATACAGTGTAACGAAATGTAGCAACTTGTTCATTCATGCCTTTTAAAATACCATCTACCATACTTTCTAAATACATAAACGGCGCAAGTGGGCCAAGTACTTGCAAATAAAAGCCTATCTCTTCGCTTTTATAAAGTATCATTGCTATTTCGGCAGAAAAAACGCTAAATAATCCACCGGCCAGCACCGATATGCTCATTGTTAAAATTAGCACCCTAACAACAAGTCGTTGCAATATGCTTTTTTGGTTTTGTATGTAAGCTTTTGATATGTCGGGTAAAAGAAGTGTTGCAAGCGTGCCTATAAACGAAAACGGAAAAAACAGCACAGGTATTGCCATGCCTTTTAATGCACCAAATTGTTCTACTGCCAAGTCTCTGCTGCCTAAAAACATTGCAAGGCAAAACGGAACCAGTAT
>CAYJDK010000022.1:0-2158 GCA_964368905.1 uncultured Bacteroides sp. | reverse complement strand
ATGTTTTCAATAGCGCGCAAAGTGCCTGTGGAGTACTGCGATGCCGCAATTGGTGCAAGCATTTTACTAATATTAAACGTTGTATAACTTGCCGCTTTTTGCGGCAAGTTTTTTACTGCCTTATTATAACAAAATTGCAAGTACATCCAGCTAAATGCCTCGCTTACAGTGCTGCCAACAACAATTGCGGCAACGCTTATATAAACAGGCGCACTGCCTATAAAATATAAAAGAGACATAACAACACATATGCGCACAGCTTGCTCAAAAAGCAAAGATTTTACGTTTGGCCCAACTTTTTTTATAGCCAAAAAGTAACCACGTAACACAGAAGATAACGCCATAAACGGCAAACTGGGCGCAAGTATCCTCAGCGGCAAAATTGCGGCGGTGTCGTGTAAAATATAAGTGCTTATAAACGGTGCCAGCAAATACAAAGCGGCAAAGCCCAAAACACCTAAAATAGTGCCTAACATTAATATGTTTTTTATTGCAGATTTTAACCCGTTTTTGTTTTTAACACTTTGTTCGCTTGTAATGCGAGTTGCAACAACAGAAAGCCCGGCCGTTGCAAATGTTACAGCTAAGGCATAAACTGTAAAAATTAACTGAAAAAGCCCCATGCCGGCAGCGCCTATTAAACCGGCAAAATATATTCTAAAAAACATGCCTATGGCACGTAATAAAAAACCGGTGGCAGTTAAAATGGCGGCATTTTTTGCGTATGTATGTTTAATCATTGCATGCACCTCTTTTAAAGCTTATTTAACAACATAATTGTTTTATTTTATGCTTTTTGCTTGTGCTATTTAGTGCAACCTCCAAAACATGCAAAAAAAAGCATTTTAATTGTAGCTACATAAAACATGCTGTTAATATTTTATGCTTTATTTGCGTTTTGTATGTATGTTAAATAATAATTAAAGCAAAAAAAATAAAACTTTTTACACAAATCATTTAAAAGTACGCCAAAAAACAAAACAGTTATAAAAAATGTTTTGTTTAAGGCTTTTAAATAAAGCATAAAAAGTTTAATTTTTTAAATAGTGCAAACGCAAGTGCGTAATTTAGCATGTTTTGGTAATTCTACGTTAGTTTTAACTAATACTAGCATTATATACGCACTGCATAAAGCAAATAAAATTTAGCTCATTGTTTTTTCAAAAAACACGCTTGCCTTTTTTAAACGTTGCATTAGCAAATCAAATTGTTTTGGTGTAAGGCTTTGTGCGCCGTCGCACTTAGCATGTGCAGGGTCGTTATGTACTTCTATCATTAAGCCGTGCGCACCAACTGCAATTGCCGCCATGCTAAGGGGCTCTACCATCCAAGAAAGTCCGGTTGCGTGGCTTGGGTCTATTATTATAGGTAAATGTGTTTTGCTTTTTAGCATAGGCACACAAGATAAATCAAGCGTGTTGCGTGTGCTTGTTTCAAATGTTCTTATGCCTCTTTCGCATAAAATAACATTTTCGTTTCCGCCTGCCATAATGTATTCCGCACTCATTAACCATTCGTCTATTGTGCTTGAAAGCCCGCGCTTTAACAGTATAGGTTTTTTTAACATGCCAAGTTCTTTTAACAGCTCAAAGTTTTGCATGTTGCGTGCGCCAACTTGTATAATGTCTACTTGTTCAAACATTTCTATGTGGCTAATGTCCATTATTTCAGACACAATAGGTAGGCCTGTGTTTTTTTGTGCGGATATAAGCAGCTCTAACCCTTGTGCGCGCATGCCCTGAAAAGCATATGGAGATGTACGCGGCTTAAACGCACCACCGCGCAAAAATGATGCGCCGCTTGCCTTAACGCTTTGTGCAACTTCGTTTATTTGCGCCTCGCTTTCTACACTGCAAGGGCCTGCCATTACACAAAAGTTATTTGCTCCTATTTTATGCGTGCCAACTTGTATTACTGTATCTGCAGGCTGAAATTTTTTGTTTGCCTTTTTATATGGTTCGCTTACACGCTTTACCTCAAAAACAACTTCATTTGCGCGTATAAGGTCAATGTCTATTGAAGAGGTATCTCCTATAAGCCCAACAAGGTTTGTGTGTTCACCTTCAGATGAGTGGATTTTTAAGCCCTGAGATTCAAAATCATTGCAAAGCGAAACGATTTTGTCTTTGCTTGCGTTTGGTTTAAAAATAATAATCAT
>CAYJDK010000021.1:14440-15679 GCA_964368905.1 uncultured Bacteroides sp. | reverse complement strand
CGGCAAAGTTGAGGCAACTTTAATAGACCCACTTGAGCTTGGCGCAAGTTTTCGCGATATACCAAAACTTGCACAGTCTCCAAGTTCTTCACGTATAATAGACACAAAAATTTGGAGCCAAGAAAAAGACATTGAAAAGGCAATGTCTACACTGCGCCAACGCCTTGAAAACATGACTCAAGCTTATGGTACAGATTACGCTAGCAGACTAAAAAAAGAAGCTATAAGGGTGCTTGCTATTACAGATTTTCCCACTAACTTTAGCAACACAGCTCTTAGAGATTTACACGCAATAGTTCGCAATAGTGCGTCTTTGGGTGTGTGCGTTTTAATTTGTGCTAACGACACCGAATTAAGCATGTTAAGGCAAAGTAACAATACTCTTGTTAGTGAAATAGCGCAAAACATGCTTGAAACAAAAGTTAATGGAAATGTTTTAGAAATTGTAAACACTTCTGTTCAAAATTTATTTTTAGAACTTGATGAAACTAGCGAGATTGAAAAAAATAAAGATGAAATTATTTCATTATTAAGTAGTTCCATAGAAACATCATCAGGCGTTGTAGAAGACTTTAAAAGTATGTTTAACGGCAATGTTTACGACAGTAATAATTGGTTCATGGGTAATCATGAAGAAATTGCCGTGCCAATAGGAATTAAAGGTGCTAACACTGTTGTTAAAATGGTGCTTGGCCGTGGCGGCGGTAGCACTGAACATCATGTGCTTATTGCCGGGCAAACGGGTGCAGGTAAATCTACTTTGTTGCACACTATAATTTTAAGCACACTTGTAAGCTATTCTCCTGAAGAAGTTCAAATGTATTTATTAGATTTTAAAGAAGGCGTTGAATTTAAACCATATACACATTACAGGTTACCGTCGCTTAGGGTTGTTGCAATTAACAGTGAACGTGAATTTGGCCTTTCAATATTAAAAGAACTTTGCATTGAACTTGAAACCCGAAGCAATCAATTTAACCGTTATGGCGCAAAAGATATTAATAGTTACAGCAAACTTTCTAATGTTCCTAACATACCAAAACTTCTACTTGTTTTCGACGAAGTTCAAGAGCTTTTCAGAAACAGTGTAGAAGATGATGATAACATCACATCTGAATGCCTTTCTTGCTTAAACAAACTTGTAATGCAAGGACGTGCAATGGGTATACATATTATTTTAGCTTGCCAAGATTTTAGAAATTGTAGCGGGCTTGAAGCTTTCTTTTTAAATATGGTTGT
>CAYJDK010000021.1:0-14430 GCA_964368905.1 uncultured Bacteroides sp. | reverse complement strand
CGTATTGCCGTTAGAGGCTCTGAAGAGGGTGCATCGTCTATACTAAACGCCGACAACTTAGGTATACGCACTTTACAAAACCAATCTGCAGGTTCGGCTATTTATAATAATGGCGGTGGTGTTGAGTCTTCTAACAATTTTTTTAAAATAAGTTATTTAGAAGACAAAGAAAAACTACAACTGTTAAACAAATTTAATGAGTACTACACAGATGCCTGTGTTAGTGAATTGTATGCAGAAAATGAAACACGCATTTTACTTACAAACGCAGAAGATAACATGCATAATTGCTTTAACAAATTTATTAATGAAGGCGAAAAAAGTGTTAAAAAATTATCTGAGCACGATAACGGATTTGCACTTTTACTAGGCCAGGGATTTGGTAAAAACAGTGTATTTATGCCCGAAATTTTTACTAGTGAAAAAGAAAATCTACTTATTGTTAGCGATGATGAAAAACTTTCTTTAAGTATTTTTGAATTATCTATAATGAGCATTTTATACGAACAACTTACAAAAGAAAAAAACAAAAATAACACCATTATTTATATAGCAGACCTTTTTGCAGGCAACCTTATTGAAGACGAGTGTACATTTGATTATTTTGAGAAAAAATTTCAAAACCAAATTACAATTGCAAAAATGAAAGATATTGAAACACTTATAAGTGACATTTATAATATTGTTCTGGATAGGTCTGAAGGAAAAACTACTTCTGAAGATCGATTGTTTTTTATGTTCTTTGGTATAAATCGCGCAAGAAAGTTGCGCAGCTCAAATTTATACGACAATGCCCAAAGCGAGGAACTATCTAATTTAGAAAAGCTTCAAAAAATATTAATACACGGGCCAAAATACGGTGTAAACTGCATAGTTTGGGGCGAAAGTGTTGACAGTATTGAATACATGATGGGCGAAGGAATAGACAGTTTATTTAATAAAAGAATTGCTTATGGGCTAGACAGTAATTCTATGAACATGCTTGTTGCTGAAACCAATTCTAAATCCTTAAATGGTAAAACTGCTGTTTATATTGACATAAACAATGATATAGTAAACACCCATTTTAGGCCATATGATGTGCCTTTTGAGGCTTGGATAGATGTTTATGCCGATGCTTACAATAAATTTATGCAAGAAAGAGGAAATTAATATGACTTTAGAACAAGCTACGCAACATTTAGCTAACTGTGAACAAGATATTCAAAACAGTTATTCTTATTTATTAAGTAATGCCGATGGCGCAAATTTACAAATTGATGAAACACTTAAGTCATCAACTACTAAAAAAACTTTAATTAGAGTTATTGTTACAGCTATTGTAGTGTTTGTTATATTTTCAATTTTTCCAAGCCCGGTTTTACTTGTAATTGCTATAATAATTGCATGTATATGGTCAGGCGGCATAATATCAGATTATAAAAAAGCAGAAAAAAAGCTTAGGCTTGAATTTGAGAACTTAATTAACACTGTAAGGAACAGCAGACAAATATGATTAATAACAATTACTTAAATGAAACAATACCTGACAATACGGATTATAGTGATATTTTAAAAGAATGTTATGATCTTTGCGCTAAGTATGTAACAACGGAAGAATCAAAAAATATATTTTTTGAAAAGCTAAATAGCATACAAACGCCTACCGCTAGCTTTGAAGAACATAATAAAGCGATTAATTTATCACTTGATGACGTATTTAAAACCGAGGACCATGAAAACTATGTACCAAGTTTTAATAGCAATTATACTGCAAAAGGCGGTACAACAATTACGCAAGACAATGCGTATAACGCTTTTGTAAATGCAATTAAAACGTTAAGTTTTGGTGAATTAGATGAACGCCACTCTGTTGCAACAAGTTATGCGTTAACAGCTTTATCCCTTTTTCCAAATGATATTAGGTTTAAAACTTTGGCACAAATTCTTAATAAAGACTAAAATATTTTTGTAAAGGGCTAATTATGAACAGTAAAAAAGCTATTTATTTTATTAAAATGATTAAAGATGCAACAAATGGACACGAAAAAGATTTGCATAATCTTTTAATAAATATTATTAACGAAAGCGACAGTGTAATTGAGTTAAAACACAATTTGGAAAACTGCATTTTTTTAAAAGAAGCAGGCAAAGAATTATTAAACAAAGGCAAATTTTTGTATGAACAAATATTAAAAACGCCAAAAAATGCACTTGCTTTAATTGATGAAATTGATATGTACAATGCAACTATAAAGCGAGAAATATTAGTTTATGATAACCTTATGCGCTCTTATAATCCATTTAATTACACTTTAAAAGTTACTAAAAAGAGCAATAGATTGCCTTATTTACTTGCACTTAAACAAATTGCAAGCACTTGTGTATACATGCTGCTTGTTTATGGTGGCGAAAATAACATTAAAAATTTAAATTGGGTAGAAAACGATGGAATTATTGAAAGTGCCAACAGTGTTAACACAAAATTTTTACCTTTGCTAGCTAAACTTGAAAAACCTACAAGCTGTTGGGTAATTACAAAAAATTATATAGGAGCTAATTCTGTTTTTAGCGAGTACGTTTATAATATTAAATTTATGGATGTTAATTATATTAATAAACTTTGCAATATTTTAAACCCGGTTCAATTAACGCCACATATTTTTTATAATAATAACTCAATTAAAAGCAACCAAGTTCCTTACTGTTGGGGTATTGGTAATATTACATCTGCAACACCTACAAATGCAATAAGTTTGCTAAACTCTGAAATAGTTACGTCTCAAAGAAATATTACAAACGAAGACTTGCTATATAGCATGCCCGACCCTATTAAATGTTTATCTATTTTAACAGACAATAAACCTTTTTGTGTGTCGGCGTTTTCTCTTTTAAATGCGCTAAATGAATGGCAAACAAGTTTAAGCATAGTAAAGCGTAAAAAAAATAAAATTTGTTTGCTTTGCGGCAAAAAATTAACCGGTAGCAAACCTATTTGCTCTTATCATTTTTAACAGGAGTTTAATATATGCTTATAAACATTGCCCGTATTTATTACCCTGTGCTTACGCTTGGCCCGGGTGAACGGCTTGGAATTTGGACAGCCGGTTGCAAAAAAAAATGCAAAGAATGCATAAGCCCAAATTTACAAGACCCTAAAAGCGGCCGAGCAATGGACATTTCGGATATAAATAATATACTATCCTCTTTACCAAAAAAGCCGCAAGGGTTTACAATTTCAGGCGGAGAACCTTTTTTAAACCCTAAAGGGCTTAACGCATTACTTAAAACATTAAGAAAAATAAGCGACGACATAATTGTTTTTACAGGCTACACTTTAAATGAACTTTTACAAATGAACAACGACGATGTTAATAGTGCAATAAATGAATGTGCTGTTTTAATAGACGGGCCTTATATTGCAAACGAAAATAATCACATAGGGTTGCGAGGCTCTAAAAACCAAACCATACATGTTTTTAGGCATAATAACAAATATAAAAATGCCGAGCAATGGCCAAGAGAATTACAAAATATAAGTTATGCAAACAATTTATTAATTGTTGGTATGCCTTAAGGCGGTATAATATGTTAAATATTGACGAAACAAGATTACCTGACGAAATATTGAATAAAAACCTTGGTGCGGCAGAAACTGTTGCCCCTTTGGAAGAAAGAACAAACAAAAGCACTAATACAAAACTTTTACCGGGTGATACCATAAGCGAGAGCTATATTATTAGCTCTGAGCTAAACAGTGGTAAGCAAGCTTTTATTTATTTGGCTAAGAAAAACGGTAAAACTTATGTTGTTAAGTTATACAATAACGGCTGGCGCCCAAAAGACAATTTAAAGTTTTTTTTAACAAATGTTGAACACAAAAACATAGCTAAAGTTATAGCATGCGGTAACTACAAAAACAATTACTACGAAATATATAATTATTACCACGAGGGCACACTTAATAATGAGGGTGCATGCTCTTATGTGGATATTAAAGAGATAATAGTGCCAAGCATAAATGAGGGCCTTCATCAATTGCATAAAAACAAAATTGTTCATTGTGATATTAAACCCGACAACTTATTTTACAGTGATGACAAAAAAAATGTTGTTATTGGGGATTGCGGTATTAGCGGGTATGTTAATGAAAACGGCAAACTGCTTGATAACTTAAGAGGCACACCGGAATATGCTCCAAGGGTAAAATCTTTATTGTGGAGTGCAAGCATATCACCTGCCTTTGATTACGGCTCATTTGGGCTGGTTTTAATTAAGTGCGCAACAGGGCGCTCACTATTTAAAGGAATGACGGTTGAAGAAATATCTGCTTTTTGGGAAAGTGAAATAACTTTACCTAACGCGATCGAAAAACGCCTACAAACTTTAATACATGGGCTAATAACCGAAGACGAAG
Organism: uncultured Bacteroides sp.; assembly: GCA_964368905.1. Taxonomy (GTDB): domain Bacteria; phylum Bacillota; class Clostridia; order Oscillospirales; family Ruminococcaceae; genus Ruthenibacterium. The sequence continues at coordinate 10,034 of CAYJDK010000021.1, read as the reverse complement.
ACAAAAGATGGGGTTATAACGAAGTTAAGAGGTGGTGTGACGGCGAATTTATTAGGCCGTTAAGCAGAAATGTTTATTCTGAGCTAAACAAACATAAAACAGTAAAACCATTTATTTTTGGCCGTGTAAACAACAAAATACTTTCTGTGTCATCTTTAAATATGCTGGCAAATGCAATAAAAGAAAATTGGCAACAAGCAACACATGCTATTAAATATAACGGCCTAATTAACTTTATTAGACAGTTTAACGAAAATATTATAGATGATGTTTACAAGATAACTAATTACAGAGATTTAAATGTTGCGGTTTACGAACTTTTATGCTTAATTGATGAACCTAGTGAAATATTTTATAAAGGCATTAATTACAAAACCGTTGAAAACTATTTAAATTGTCTATCAGGTGGAAAAGATGAAATTGCAAAAGAATTTTTATTTAATGGTTTGTTTGTAAAATACCTTAAATTGAACAAAGTTGATAACGATATTATTATTAACCTTGAAAGATTAATTAAAAAAGGTGATGCTACCGGCATGGCCGAAATAACAGCAATTTGCTTTGCCATTAACAAAACAAATACAATTGATGTATTTGGCAGTAGTGTGAGTAATTTAAATGAGCTTGCCGGTGTTATTTCTACTTTTAAAACGCAAGATATTTTAAATTTATTAGAGCAAGACAAGTTAATTGCATGGTTATATAAATTAGGGTATGAAAAAGAAGTGCGCGAAATGCAAAATTTATGAGGTGAAAAAATGAGTGTTAAATATACGCGTGCACAGCTAAAAGCAATGAGAAAATTAGAGTTAAAAAAGCAGCTTGAATATAATATACAAGAGATTAAAAAAAAGCTTAGTGATAATATTAAAAACACGGCTGTAACATCTAATAATGGTTTTGGCGCAACTGTTGCAAATAGTGATAATATAAATGATGATTTTAAAAGTTCTGAAATTAAATACGAATATGACATTAATAATAACAAAAAAAATAATGTTGAATTGCACAAAGAACTTGATTTTTCACGCATACTAATTAATTGCAAAAATTGCGAAACTTCTTTTCAAAAAAAAGTTAATGAGTTATTAATCCGTATAAATAACAGAGATTTTAAAAGCGAAAAAGACACGCAAGATTACAATAGGCTGATGAGCTATATTACCGAAACGTTAAACGACACTTTATTGACAGACGATGATAAATTATTATACCTTGAAAAACGTATAAATATTTTTTTACAATTGCATGACAATATAGCAAAAGAAAATTCTACAAATTTACACGATATTATTTTTGAATATCATGCCCTTTGCAAATTAGCCGATATTACCCCGGTTGAAAAAAACGCCCAAAGAATGATAAAAGAAAGCATAAAATTAAAAGAAGCTTTGCAAACTCGTATGCAAGACGAGTATATTTTAAACACATTAAACGATATTATGAATGATTTAGGGTGCAATTTGAAACAAGAATCAATATTAAACAATACTGCAGGGCAGTTATTTTCCATAAACGGAAACTTACTATGTGATGTTTTTATGGGAACCGAGCACGGCAACATACTTTTTGAAGCTGTTGCACATAGTAAAAATGACCTTTCTGTTTCAAAAAAACAAATGCAAGAAAGTGCAGGCAGTGTTTGTGAAATGTATAAAGAAATTGCAAGCCTTGCAGCAAAAAAAGATGTAATTTTAAACGACATTTACAATTATGAAGTAAACGAAAGCAACATACATGTTATTGAGGATTTAAAACAAGAGGATAATAAAAATACTAGGCGAAAAAAAACACAAGCAAAAACTATGCAAATGGAGGAATAATTTTTGGCTTTTTATAAAATATGTGATTGTGGAAAGAAAATAGTGTTTGAAGAAAGTTTAAAGTATCCTGAAATTTGCACATCATGTGGGCGCAACACAACAGGATATATTACTTATAGTGAAAATGAAGTTATTAATTTAAATAATAGTTCTACACATTATGAAAACAAAACAAACACTAATAATAAAGTTAACAATATTTATAACAGCAACAACAATAGCGCTTACAAGTTAGTGTTAAAATCTAAAAACGAACATGAAGTTGAAATAGAAATTCCAAGCGAAGGCGCGGTATTAGGGCGCAGTTCTCTTGGTTCTAATTACTTATTAAACTTCCCTTCTGTTAGCAGAGAGCATTGTAGAATAATACCAAAAGAAGGTATTGGTGCTATTGTTGAAGATTTAAGTAGTTACGGAACATTTATAAACGGTAATAAACTTACAAAGTATACTCCTGTTTGTGCAAAAGTAAATTCTGAAATTATGCTATATAATGTGCGTTTTACACTTTTAGAGAAAGGGCGTTAATATATGCTTCAAGCGTTAAAATGGCAAAAAGATTTGCAAGTATACAAAAACATTAACACTACTTTTATTATTGAAGGCAATGTAAATGATTTTCAGCCTTGGATATATAAAGACGACGGCACTTGTGAGCCTGTTGTATTATCTCATTATTTGCATAAGTATCTTACCGAAGAAGGATATACGTCTATTGTGTTTTACAACAGAATAGACGGTTTTGGCAACCCATATAATGCCAACATGTTAAAAAACTTTATAACAAAAAACCCAAATGATATATGTTTAGAAACTGCCACACAAGAAATACGAAGCGCAATGAAAAACACAGTAAACCCAACTGCTATTATAGTAAACATGGCAAATACTATTTCAACATCTCCCGATAACTTAACAGATAATGAAGTAGAGCATTTTTTAAAATTAATGCTAGCTTCTAAAACTCCTACACAAGCTATTAGTTTTGTTAACGGTAAACCGCTTACAAATTTATTATTTTTAATAGTAGAAAAAGTTAACGACATACCCGCGTGGTTTTATTTAAACAACCCATATGTTAGAACACTAACCATATTACACCCCGAAAAAGATATTAGAGAAGTAGTTGTAAATGCAAGAATTGAAAGCATAGACGGTGCCAATAAATTAACAAGTAAAGAATTAAAAGACGCAAAAACAGAACTAACTCTTTTAACACAAGGAATGACATTAGTAGAATTATTTGGAATTTTTACTTTATGCCGTGAAAAAAGCTTTAATATATCACAAATTAAAGACGCTGTAAAAATGTTTAGATTTGGCGAAACAGAAAGCCAATGGGACAAAATGGACATTGGTAAAGTTAAAAATGTACAAGAGTTTCTTGAGCGAAAAGTTAAAGGTCAAAATGAAGCTGTAAAAAAAGTATCAGACGTTTTAAGCCGTGCAAGCTTGGGACTTTCAAGCATACAGGGCGGTAACATGAGTAAACCTAAAGGTGTTTTGTTTTTTGCCGGACCCACCGGAACAGGCAAAACAGAGCTTGCAAAAACAATTGCAGAATTTATTTTTGGAGATGCAAATTTTGTTATTAGGTTTGATATGAGCGAATATAAACAATCGCACTCTGACCAAAAACTTTTAGGTGCTCCCCCGGGCTATGTTGGTTACAGCTCCGGTGGGCAGCTTACTAACGCCGTTAAAGCTAAGCCTTTTTGCGTTCTTCTTTTTGACGAAATCGACAAGGCGCACCCTTCTGTGTTAGACAAATTCTTGCAAATATTAGACGATGGTAGGATTACCGATTCCTCAGGACAAACTGTGTATTTTTCAGAATCTCTTATTGTATTTACTAGCAATTTAGGTGTTATAAAAAATAATGAAGATAACTCAACTACCGCAATATCGCCTAATATGAGCTATGAACAAGTTAAAAACAATTTGCTAAAATCTATTAGTAATTATTTTAAGCACACAATACATCGCCCAGAGCTTTTTAACCGTATAGGAGATAACTTTGTAGTATTTGATTTTATAAGAGAAACTGCCGCACAAGAAATATTAGATTTAAAACTAAATTCCGTTATAAATAATTTTAAAGACGAAAAAGGTATTACATTAGTTATTTCTGAAAATTTCAAAAAACATCTTTATGAAATAGTTATGTCTGATTTAAGTAATGGTGGGCGTGGAATAGGCAATATTGTGGAAAGCAAACTTATTAACCCCATTGCAAATATTTTAATACATGAAAACCGTGGTACGGGTTTTACACTTGAGCTTTTAAGCAAACCGGATGACGCGAATTCATTGCCTTTGTATAAAATACTATAAACCGCAAAACTTGCATAATAATTGCACTTATATAAAAAAGCAAAGTGTTATTAAACATATATTGATTTAAATTTAAAATTAAGTTACAATTACTAATGCTAATAAATTATTAATAACTACTGCTTTATGTTGGAGGTATTGTTTTTGCCAAAATACACACAATCACAAAAAACTGCATTTTTATTTTTAACTTTTATATTTTTCTTGCTTTGCTGTGTTTGTTTATTAAACAGAGAAAACGACAAATTTAATGTTAACTACGAAGGTCAAGATTTTTATGTTGACCAATCTGTTGAAAATGCTATTTTTGATTTATCTAATCATATGGAAACTTATAATAATAAAGACGGGCACTATATTTATTTAGACAATTTACTTTTTGAGCCCGGTACATATGATTTTGATTTTCAATATGCAACAGAATTTGATAATTGTAATTTTGTAATAAGCTCTAAAAACATGCTTAACTCAGACAATAAAAACAATATTACCATTTATTCACAAGCGCTAAATCCTCAAGAAAGCGAACTTAAAGCAAGCTTTACTATAAATCAAAATGTTGATGATGTTACAATTGCTGTTGTGCCCGCAAAGGGGTCAGACTTTGCAGTTGGCCGTTTAACTGTAACTTCTGAAGACGTTGTTATGAATGACGCTTTTATTTTTATTTTTTTATATTTTATTGTGTATTTAATATTAATATACATAGTTTTCACAAAGAAAGAATTTACAAAACCTACTCTTTTATATAACACACAAATATCTTCAAAAAGAACCATCTATGCTGTTTTCTTTATTATGGTAACACTCTCTTTATTTATTATATATCCATTATATAATGTAAAAGTAATAGGTGGTTATGATATTATATTTCATTTAAGTAGGATTGAGGGCATTAAAAGCGGCCTACTTTCAGGTCAATTCCCTGTTAGAATTCACCCGGACCATTTAAACCAATACGGATATACAAACAGCATATTTTACCCGGAACTGTTCTTATATTTCCCTGCTATATTACGAATTTTAGGTATGTCGCTTAAAAACTCCTATTTAGTTTTTATATTTTGCATAAACTTATTAACTTGTTTTATATCATTTATTAGTTTTAATGGCTTTTTTAAGTCTCGCTATGCTGCCACATTATGCACGGTGCTATACGCTTTAAACCCATATAGACTTACAAATTTATACGAAAGAAGTGCCATTGGTGAATTTATAGCAATGTCTTTTTTACCATTAATTTTTTATGGTCTTTATAGTGTTATTTTTGGTGACAAACGCAAATGGCCTTGCCTTGTTATTGGCGCAACATGTTTGCTTCAAAGCCATGTATTATCGGTAGAGATTGTTGCATTTTATTGTATAATTATATGTTTATTCTCTGTTAAACACATTTTTAATAAACAAAAACGCTATTTAACTATTATTAAAAGCGCAGTAGTAATAATTTTACTAAATTTATGGTTTATTGTGCCATTTTTGTTAATGACATTCCAATTGCAAATAGCCGTTTTTGAAAGAAACCCATTGCTTTCCACTAACCATATATTATTTTTAAATGAAATGTTCTCTTTTAACTTTTTATTGACCCATAGGAAAAACCAAACAGGCGCATCTAACACCGGTTTAGGTATTGTATTTTTAGTCATGCTAGCCTTATTTATTTTATATGTAATAATGTTTTACAAAAAAAGCGAAAAACATGATAAACTTATTAAAATAGGTATTTTTTGCACATTTACGTCTGCAATTACTGTTTGGCTTACAACATACATTTTCCCATGGGATAAAGTACAACAAATTCAAGCTATATCAAAAATAGTTGGCAGCTTGCAGTTTGTTAACAGGCTAATGATTGTTGTAATGTTACTTTTTACTATTATAGCCGGTATTGTACTTATATTATTTACAAAAAATAATATTTCAAGGCCTATTGCTGTTTTTTGTATAAGCATAATTGCTGTTATTGCCTCTTGGGCCTATTTAGATAATGTTGCAATTTATTCTCCATACGATGATTTAGGCTCAAAAAGCCAAATAAACTTAGAGCATGATATAAATTCTAGCATCGCTTTAGGTGAATATATACCAGCAAACAGCAGTGTAATTGACATTTTAACAAGAGGCACCGCTTTGACTCATGAAAATGAAAACATCAATATTTCTAATGTAAAACGCAAAGGTTCTATAATCACATTTAATTACAATATTGAAAATTATGATTCATCACAAATTTACGAAGTTGTGGCTCCTTTAACATTTTACCCATCTTATATTGTAACTATTGATGGTAAAAATTATGAAACAAGCATAGCAGAAGGAAATTACGTTAAATTTGCATTGCCAAAAGAAAGTGGCCAAGTAACTGTTAAATATTCACAGCCCCTTACATTTACACTTTTTGATATTATTAGCCTTATAACAACTATTATATTTATTATATTTTTAGTTGATAAAAACAACTTTATAAAAAGCAAATTTAAAAATGTTTTTTACAAAGAAAATTTAAAATTACAAAATAAAAAAGCTGTAGCTATAACAGCTAGCAAGTAAATTGCTATGCGGCTTATAAAAAAGTGGTATGTTCATAATTGAACATACCACTTTTTTAAATCAGTATTATTAATTTGTGCTTTTTTATTATTATATTTAAATTTCGCTTGTTTCTTTTTCAAAAGTTGAAAGATCTATAAGTGAAAAATACAGTTTTCGTTGTCCTTTTTCATTTTCTGAAACTTTACCGCTAAACTTAGCCATTATGTAACCGTGGTGCTTAGTTGTAATCCTACAAACATGCTCAAGTTTACTCTCAGGGTCATAAGTCATTTTATCTGTAAAATATTTAAGAGCCTTGTCTCTGTCGTCTTTGTGTAAAACGTTTATCCCTTTGTTATCAAATAAATCTCTAACTTCTTTTCTTGTAAATCCTATTATGTCAAAATATCCATCATTTGCCTCTATCATTGTAAAGCTCTCGTCTATTTCAGATACAATTATACCGCATGGTACAAAAGAGTTTGCATACTGGGCATCGTTAATGTTATTAATAAGAGGTAGTTTTTCTTTTTTTCTTGATTCTTTCTTTTTCATGCTTTCGCCATACTTTAATTCAAACTCTTTTAATGGCATTGGCCTTGAATACACATATCCTTGCACCGCATCACAGTTCATATTTCGGAGCAATTCAATTTGTTTTTGCGTTTCAATTCCCTCTGCAACAACATACATTCCAAGGCTGTGTGCCAATTTAACAATTCCATCTATAAGCATTTCATCGCGCCTAACAGACTTACTTCCAACAAAAAAGCTTCTGTCTAATTTTAGTGTATTTACATTAAAATTTTTCATCATTGCAAGCGAGGAATATCCTGAGCCAAAATCATCAATAGATGTTTTAAACCCATTTTCTTGAAGTTTTGAATACAATAATTCAAGTGCATCTTCTTGGTCAATAGAGGCAGATTCTGTAAGTTCTATCTCAATATATTTATGCGGTACGTTATACTTATCTACAATTTTTATAATATCATCAACAATTGAAAAATTGCTTAAATTAATACGCGATAAGTTTACAGAAACGGTTATTGGTGCATACCCAAAGTCCATCCATTTTCTAATTGCTTCACAAGTTTTTTCAAGCACGTAGCTATCTAACTTTATAATAAATCCATTTTTCTCAAAAAGAGGTATAAAATCGTTGGGGTACACCATTTCCCCATCTGCCTGAACCCATCTTACAAGGGCTTCCGCGCCAATTAAGTCATCGTCAAAAACGCTAAATTTTGGTTGCAAATAAATAACAAACTCTTCTTTTTCAAGCGCAGAAGTCATTTTATTACCAATTTCAGCGTCTTTTAATAATTTGTTTTTAAATTCATCATCATAATCACAAAGATATTGGTCTAAAGCTTCTCGTGCTTTTTTATGCGCAAGGTTAACTTTGTTAAAAATATCGTCAGCGTCAGTTTCGCCGTTTTCAACAATGTATCTTCCGCAGTTAAAGCTTACCGTATGTTTATTTAACTCGGGTATTGTTTTTCTATATAAGTCTAAACAGCTATTATAAAGCTCGTCAACATTACTTAAAAAACTACTTACTGCAAACATTGCAAATTGGTCAGAACTTATTCTTGCAAATATTAAAGAAGGCTCTTTTAAAGAATCGCTAAACAACTTCATTGTTTTCAATACTCTATTGCCCATTTCAAAGCCGTACATTTCATTAAAAACTTTAAAATTTTCAATATCAAAAAGCAAAATAGTATAAGAATTATTTTTATTATGACTTAAAACTTGCCTCATATCATTTTTTAATTTTTCAATATTTGGCATGCCTGTAAGCTTATCGTAATAAGCTGTAAACTCTAACTTTTTAACCGATTTAGCTTGCGAGCGCCAAATGTATACAATTACTATAATAAAGCTCCAATAAATTGCCTGGCAAATAAACTTAAGCTGATTTACCGCAACAACAAGTTCATCGTTAATTAAGTCGGCCTCTACATTAATGGCAAGCGCCCACTCTGTCATGTTAATAGGCATGTACGCCATAACTTTCTTTGTTCCATAGTAATTATACATAAAACTGCCATTTTCGCCATTAACAATATTTGTTTTTGCCTGTTCAACATTTTCAATGCCCATTTGTTCCACATCACCCTCAGGTATTGTGGCAGCGCCTACATGCCCCTCACTTGTTGAATAAACAAAGTTAAGGTTTTGGTCTACAATGAACATATCACCTTTTTCTTGTGTGCTATTAATATAATCTATTAAAAAATCTACCATTATAAATTTTGCGTACAAAACAGCTTGAGTTGTACCATTTTTTACAACAGGAACAGACACATAAAAAATTATTTCGCTTGTCTCAACAGAAATATTTGGTTCAGTAATATAATAATCACCTTTACTACTGTGTTCAAAAAATTTATAATCAGAAAAATTATATTCGTTGTTTGTTGCTGATATTCCGTTTCCGTTAAGGTCTATATAATAAAGATTCTCCAAATCATCAACATGAAGTTGTGCTTTTAAATATTTCATTGTGTTTTCATAAGATAAATTTTCGTCTGTAATATATTTTGCAATAGTTAACATTTTATTGTGCGCTTCTTCAATTGAATCTTCTAATATGTATTCTTGTTGGTCGCCTATTTTTTCCATTTCACGTAAAGTAGAATTTACAACCGCTCTATCGGCAAAATATTGAAACCAATTTGCAAGTGCTGCAATAATAAGTGTAACAACAATTACGCTAATTGTTGCTATATGTTTAGAGTTTTTATAACGTTTTTTCATGCAGCCTCCTTTTTAAGCAGTATGACGTTACTCAACAAATTACACAGTATTTTAAAAAAACATTGCTTATTACCATGATATTTATCTAATTTTACCATAAAATTAGATAAATATCAATATTATACATGATTACACGCTTGCAAAACAATAAAACACCTTTTTAAAATTAAGCATAAAGATAATTTATAGTAACAAGCGTATAAAAATATAACTTGAGCAAACACAAAAAAGCATTTTATCTTGAAATAATGTGGCACATTATATTGAAAAACAATAAATATTATGATAAAATTTCGTGTATGAACGTTACTAAAATAATTGTTGAAAGGTGATAAATGTGGAAGGCATGGCCAATTACAAATGTAATGCATGTGGAGGAAATGTTTCGTTTAATCCTACAACACAAAAACTTGTTTGCAATCACTGCTTGGCTGAATATTCAAACCTTAATGGAGAGAAAAAAACGCAAGGTTCAAATGAGAATTATAATAATTATGATTGTCTTTCTTGCGGGGCAAAATTAGTAGCGGATAAAATGACAATTGCAACCGAGTGTGCCTTTTGTGGCTCGAATGT
>CAYJDK010000020.1:7824-15686 GCA_964368905.1 uncultured Bacteroides sp. | reverse complement strand
GTAGGTTTTTTAATATATTTAAGTGTGCATGTAATAATTTGTGTTTGTTTAAAAAAGGGTAGTTAAAAGGCTATTTTAAAAAGCTTGGCAAAAAACTTTAATTGGTTGGTAGGTTTTTTAATATATTTAAGTGTGCATGTAATAATTTGTGTTTGTTTAAAAAGGGTAGTTAAAAGTGCTTAAAAAAAGCTTGGCAAAAAACTTTAATTGGGTTATAGGTTGTTTTAAATTGTTAAAGAATACATGTAATAATAGCAAAGCGGGGGTTATAGTTTGCAAGGTGAAAATATAAAAAAGAATTTTATTTGGAACACTGTTGGTTCTTTAATTTATTTTTTTGCTCAATGGGTGTTTACAATTCTTGTGTGGCGCCTTTCAAGCGAAGATACCGCATTTTATAATGCAGGGCTTTTAACACTTGCAACTACTGTTACAAATGTGTTTTTAGCGCTTGCTTCTTATGGTATGTATAATTATCACGTTTCAGACATAAAGGTTAAGTTTTCAAACACGGCTTATGTAAAAAGCCGTAATTTAACGTGTATAGCAGCTGTTTTTATGTGCGTTGGGTATTTGTTTATTACTAATAGCAAGAGTAACCCATATACATTTATGCAAATTTGTTGTGTAATGTTAATGTTAGGGTTTAGAATGGTAGAGTCTAAAACAGACGTTTATAACGCAATAGACCAAAAAAATGCACGCCTTGATATTGTAGGAAAAACGTATGCTGCGCGTGGTATAATATCGCTAGTTTGTTTTGTTATAATGTTATATTTTACAAAAAATATGGCTTATACCCTTGCTGTTATGCTTTTAAGTAATGTTTTGTTTTATTTTGTTTATACTAAACCAAAAGTAGCGCCGTTTTATAAAAAAGAAAATGTTAAACTTAAAGCAGTGTTTGCTTTATTAATTGAATGTGCACCGCTTGCAATATACAGTTTTTTAAATACAACCACAACAACAATACCAAGAATAATCTTAGAGCGCACGTTTGGTAGCGAGATGCTTGGAACGTATGGTTCTGTAACGGCGCCGGTACTATTGCTACAAGTTGGTGCAACTTATTTATTTACACCTTTTATTACAATGTTTGCAAGTAAATACGAACAAAAAGATATTAAAGGGTTTTATAAGGCAATTAAATTTGTTTTGCTAATTATTGCAGCGCTTTTACCAATAGGTATTTTAATTGCCGTATTTATAGGACCTTTTGGCCTAAGGGTATTTGTTAACCCTGCTTTAGAACAGTATAGCTACTTGCTTAGCCCAATGGTAGTTTGTGCCGTTTTAACTGCACTGGTGCTGTTTTTTAGCATGGTGCTAACAGTTATGCGCCGCATGAAAGAGCTTATTATTTGTAACGTTTTAGCAATTGCTGTGTCTGTTATTATAAGCGTGCCAATTATAAATGCATTTAACATGCAAGGCGTGTCTTTTGTTAGTATTGCGGCGCTCTTAGTTCAATGTTTAACACAGGCGGTTTTTATTTATATTAACGCCAAACGGCATTTTAGCAAAAATTAAAGTTGATGTAAATAATACAATAAGTAATATTATATATTATAATAACAAGGAGTGATTTTAATGCGTTATGTAGGTAGTCATATATCTTCTTCTGGCGGATATGCGGCAATGGCTGAAAAAGCACATTCATTAGGTGCAAACACATTTGCATATTTTACAAGAAACCCACGCGGAGGAGCAGTAAAAGACCAAGACGAGCAAGATGTAGCAAAATTTTTACAGCTGTGCGAGCAATATAAAATTGGCAAAATAGTGGCACATGCGCCATACACGTACAATGCTTGTGCAAAAAAAGAGCATTTGCGTGAGTTTGCAAAAAATGCAATGACAGAAGATTTACAAAGAATGCAATCATTGCCGGGGAATTATTATAATTTTCATCCGGGTAGCCATGTTGAGCAGGGTGTTGAAAAAGGCATAGAATTAATTGCAGACTTATTAAATAATGTTTTGACAAAAGAGCTAAATACAACTGTTTTACTTGAAACAATGGCGGGTAAAGGCAGTGAAGTGGGCAGCAAATTTGAAGAACTAAGTGATATAATGAGCGCTGTTAACTTGAATGAAAAAATGGGTGTTTTGCTTGATACATGCCATGTATGGGATGCAGGATACGATATAGTAAATGATTTAGACGGCGTTTTAACTAAGTTTGATAAAATTATAGGTTTAAAACATTTACATGCAATACATTGCAACGATAGTTTAAATGAGTATAGCGCACATAAAGACCGTCATGCAAAATTAGGAGAGGGTAAACTTGGCCTTGATTTGTTTAAACAAATTGTAAACCACGATGCACTAAAGCATTTACCATTTATATTGGAGACTCCTAACGATGACGCGGGTTGGGCAAAAGAAATTGAAATGTTACGCAACATGTAACAATATAACTTTTTAATTAAAATAAAAATTGGTAAAAGCTTTGAAAATAGCTTTTACCAATTTTTTTGTTTTTATAGTTGAACTACTTTAAATTTATGCAAGACGACAACCGTTTAAATTTTGTTTAGCAAGGCGCCAAATTGAAAAATACATAGCGTGTTCTGATTAACACAGGGAGAAATATACAAAGTTTTTGCAGCCGGATTGCATAGATTTTGGAGTGGTTTGATTATAATATAAGTTTTTAAATTATAAATAATATTACTTTATTTAGTTATAAATAAACCATAATTTTATTCATATAAAGGAAAACGAGAAATTAATGTTTCAACGTCTTTTTTAGTTTGTTCTTTCATAGAATCAAAATTAAAAATACAGTTATGTATAAACTTTGCTATACTTTTCATTTCATCCTCGCCAAAACCGCGTGTTGTAACAGCGGGCGTGCCAATTCTAACACCGCTTGTAACAAAAGGAGTTTGCGGGTCGTTTGGAACAGTGTTTTTATTTACTGTTATGTTAACTTCGTCTAGGCGTGCCTCAAGTTCTTTGCCCGTAACTCCGGTGTCTCTTAAATCTATTGTCATAAGGTGGTTATCTGTTCCGCCGGAAACAATTTTAACGCCTTTTTCAACTAAGGCGGCGGCAAGTGCGTTTGCGTTTTTAACTATTTGTTTTTGGTAATTTTTAAATTCAGGTTTTAATGCTTCGCCAAAGCAAACAGCTTTAGCAGCAATAATATGTTCTAGTGGGCCGCCTTGTGTGCCGGGAAAAATTGCCTTGTCTATTGTTTTAGCAAGTTCTTCTTTGCATAAAATCATACCGCCACGTGGGCCACGCAATGTTTTGTGCGTTGTTGTTGTCACAACGTCGGCATAAGGAATTGGGCTTTCATGAACACCTGCCGCAACAAGGCCTGCTATGTGGGCCATGTCTACCATAAATATTGCGTTTACTTCCTTTGCAACTTCCGCAATACGCTTAAAATCAATAGAGCGTGAATATGCAGATGCACCTGCAACTATCATTTTAGGTTTGTGCTCGTGTGCTTTGTTTTTTAAATCTTCATAGTCTAAATAGCCGTTTTCATCTACACCATATGCAATAAAGTTATAATTTTTACCGCTCATATTAACAGGGCTGCCGTGTGTTAAGTGTCCACCGTTTGAAAGGTCCATGCCTAAAACAGTGTCACCAACTTCAAGTAAAGCAAAATAAACAGCAAGGTTTGCCTGAGCGCCGGAATGAGGCTGAACATTAGCATGTTCTGCACCAAATATTTTACATGCACGTTCACGTGCAATGTCTTCAACTACGTCTACACATTGGCAACCGCCATAATAACGGCGTTTTGGGTAACCTTCGGCATACTTATTTGTTAGCACACTGCCCATAGCAGCAAGCACAGCCGGTGAAACTACATTTTCTGAAGCGATAAGTTCAATGTTAGATTGCAAGCGTTTAAGCTCGCTGTCCATTGCCTCGCCAACTTCTTTGTCATAATTTGTTACAAACCCAATAGTATCCATCATATCCTTAAACATTAATAAAGCCTCCGTAAAATCAATTTAATTAAAAAATAACGACAATATAATTATAGACTAAAACATGTGTTGTGCACAAGTGTTTAATTGTGGTATATTTAAATAAATACATATTTTTTTAAAAATGTAGATTATTTATCCCTAGCGGGGCGATTTTATGGCGTGGGCAACACACTGCCCACATGCCAATAAATATATTATTTTAAAGCAAAAACAGCTATTGTAAACCGGTTTTGTGTAATTTAAGGAGTTTAACATGCGAACAAAAAAAGACACTTTAAAAATAGTGCAACTATTAAAAGAGCAATACCCTGTGCCGGAGTGCACGTTAACTTACAAAGATGCATGGCAGCTATTGGTGTGTGTAAGGCTTGCAGCACAATGCACAGACGTAAGAGTAAACGTTGTGTCTGAAAAATTATTTAACAAGTACCCAACACTTGAAAATTTAGCAAATGCAGGTGCGCAAAACATAGAAGAAATAGTGCGCCCATGTGGGCTTGGTAAAAGCAAAGCACGTGATATTGATTTAATGTGTAACATGCTTATAGATGAATATAATTCTAACGTGCCAAAAGAAATGGAAGATTTGCTAAAACTACCCGGCATAGGCAGAAAAAGTGCAAACTTAGTGCGTGGTGATATTTTTAAACTACCTGCCGTAGTAGCAGACACACATTGCATAAGGCTTTCAAACAGAATTGGTTTTGTAAACAATAGTAAAGACCCTGTAAAAGTTGAGCGTGAATTGCTAAAAGTATTACCGCCGGAAGAAAGCAGCGATTTTTGCCATAGAAGCGTAATGCATGGGCGTGCCGTATGTACTGCGAGAAAAGCAATGTGTGAAAATTGCATTTTAAATGATATATGTAAAAAACAAATATAAAACTAAAACGCAATTGTAAATTCAAGTTAAAATTTACAATTGCGTTATTTTTACAAAAAATCTTGCGCTTTGCCAAACCAAAATGTTTTTTTATGGTTTTGCAAAGCTGTTTTTGTTTGGGTAGTAGGCATTAAATAAGTTATTTAAATTTAGCTGTTTCGTTAACGGCAAGTGCGTCACAACGCTCGTTTTGTGCGTGGCCCGCATGGCCTTTTATCCACTTATAAGTAAATTTGTGGTCTTGTGCCAAATTTAAAAGCTCTTCCCACAAATCACTGTTAAGTGCCGGCTTTTTGTCACTTTTTATCCATCCCTTAGCACGCCAATTTTTGGCCCAGCCTTTTTCAAGTGCGTCAATCACGTACTTAGAATCACTGCAAAGCGTTATGTCGCACGGTTCTTTAAGTGCCTTTAAAGCACAAATAAGTGCCATCATTTCCATGCGGTTGTTAGTTGTATCTGCTTGCCCGCCGCTAAGCTCTTTTTCTATGCCGTTATACTCAATAATTGCGCCCCAACCACCGGGGCCGGGGTTACCGCTACAAGCACCGTCTGTATATATGTTTATTTTTTTCATTAGTATGGGTTCCTTTAAAAAAATATAAAGGCTGTGTCAATTGCAAAAATATGCGCGTGAACACAGCCTTATATTTATATTATTAGTTTAAATTTGGCTTGCTGCAACTGCGCATGCAACTGTTGCGCCAACCATTGGGTTGTTACCCATTCCTATTAATCCCATCATTTCTACATGGGCAGGAACACTGGAAGAACCCGCAAATTGTGCATCACCGTGCATACGGCCCATGCTGTCTGTTAAGCCGTAACTTGCAGGGCCTGCGCCCATGTTGTCCGGGTGTAATGTACGGCCTGTGCCACCACCTGAAGCAACAGAAAAATATTTTTTATTATTTTCTATAGACCATTTTTTATATGTGCCTGCAACAAGATGTTGGAACCTTGTTGGGTTTGTTGAATTTCCTGTTATTGAGCATTGAACGTCTTCTTTTTTCATAATTGCAACGCCTTCTAAAACGTCGTTTGCACCGTAGCAATTAACGCTGGCACGAGGACCCTCTGAAAACGCTTTGCGTTCTACTTCAACAAGTTCGCCTTTTGCAAAATCATAATCAGTTTTAACATAAGTAAAACCGTTAATGCGGCTTATAATGTAAGCTGCATCTTTGCCAAGGCCGTTTAAAATAACTCTTAATGGTGTTTTGCGTGCTTTATTAGCTGTTTGTGCAATACCAATTGCGCCTTCAGCGGCTGCAAAACTTTCGTGCCCTGCAAGGAAAGCAAAGCATGTGCATTCCTCGCTTAGTAGCATTGCGCCAAGGTTACCGTGCCCAATGCCCACGCTACGTTGTTCTGCAACGCTGCCGGGAATTGTAAAAGCTTCAAGTCCTTCGCCAATAGCCGCAGCGCACTCCGCAGCAGATTTTAAACCGCGTTTTACTGCAATTGCTGTACCAAGTGTATATGCCCAAACTGCATTGTCAAAACAAATGTTTTGAACACCTTTAACTATAGCACTGCAATCAATACCTTTTGCAAGTAACATATCGTTGCATTCGTCAAGCGATTTTAAGCCGTTTGCCGCAAGACATGCTTCAATTTTAGGCATACGGCGGTCCATACTTTCAAATGTTGCCATATTAATACCTCACTCTCCTTACTCTTCGCGTGGGTCAATATATTTGACCACGCCATCTTCGGCTTTAAAACGCCCATAAGTACCCATGTTTGTTTCATATGCTTCTTTAGGGTCTTTACCACGGCGAATATCTTCCATCATTTTGCCAAGTCGGACAAATTCGTAACCTACAACTTCGCTGTTTTTATCCACAGCCATTCTTGTAATATAGCCTTCTGTAAGTTCAAGGTAACGTACACCTTTAGCTTTTGTTGAAAAAATTGTGCCTGTCATGCTGCGTAAACCTTTGCCTAAATCTTCAAGCCCGGCACCAATTGGCAACCCGCCCTCTGAAAAAGCTGTTTGGCTACGGCCGTAAACAATTTGTAAAAACAACTCTCTCATTGCAACGTTAATTGCATCACAAACAAGGTCTGTGTTAAGCGCTTCTAAAATTGTTTTACCCGGCAATATTTCACCTGCCATTGCCGCAGAATGTGTCATTCCTGAACATCCAACAGTTTCTACAAGTGCTTCTTCAATTATTCCGTTTTTAATGTTAAGTGTAAGCTTACATGTGCCTTGTTGCGGTGCACACCAGCCAACACCATGTGTCAACCCGCTAATATCTTTGATCTCGTACGCTTTCACCCAATTACCTTCAACAGGTATTGGTGCAGGGCCATGGTCTATTCCCTTTGTAAGCGGACACATATGCTCTACTTCGTGTGAATAAATCATAGTGATACTCCTTACATTGATAATTTTATAACTTTTAGATTACTGATATTATTATAAATAATACTGCTGATATTTGCAAGTGCTAGATTAATATATTTTGATTTTTTTTACAAATTACAACAAGAATTGGTTGTTTTTTAATATTTGTGAAATATTACAATTTTTTAAACACAAAAATGTTGACAATGACTAGTAATGTGTTATAATGTACATATAATAAAAGTAATGTTTGTATAAACTGCACAATTACTTTTGTTATTTATTGGCATAGTTCGGCGGTTGTGCCGTAAGGTACGAGACGAAAGCCATAGAATAAGAACTATATTAGCTAAGCTAATGTAAATAACATTTATCTGTAAGATAGGAGAAATTATTATGTCTACTGTTGATTTAAACAATATTGATTTAAAAGAATTTAATGATGTTTTAGCGACATGTGAGGGCGATGTTTTTATGGTAACACCTGAAGGCGACCGCCTAAATTTAAAAAGCAAACTTTGCCAATTAATAGGTTTTACAAAGCTTATTGAAGGCGGCAGCATTGCCAATGCAACTTTAGAGTGCTCAAATGTAAATGACCAAAGCAAACTTTTCCGTTTTAATATGTTTGGCATTAACAACACACAGTCTAAATAAAACA
>CAYJDK010000020.1:0-7814 GCA_964368905.1 uncultured Bacteroides sp. | reverse complement strand
TATGCTTAAATGCGCAAATCAAAACACGCAAGCATTTAAATTGTTTGCTGTTAAATGTAAAATAAGCTGCATTTATGTAAAGAGTATAAATAACACTTAGTGTTATTTATTGGCGCATTTTGGCGGCTGTTACGCAAGTGGCAAGCCAAAAGCCATAGAATAAAATGTTTATGTTGTACGCAGTGCAATATAAATTTAAAAGCTGCAAAAGCTTACGCTATACCGTGTTAGGCACGTTTAATGTTACGTGTAACACGGTTTTTTTATGTTTACTAGAACTTTAAACGCTTTTTTGCAGTAAAACTTAAAAATAATAGCAAAAAAACAAACTTTTTTGACACACTTTGCTACAATATGTTAATATTAAATATAAGCGTCTATATTAATACAATAATATATAAAAGAGTTGTTAATAATTTTCATTTTAAAAGTGGAGGTTTGCTAGCAACATTTTAAATAAATATAAGAACAGAAAATGTTGGGAGTAACATATGAACTTCAGCGATTTAAACTTACCACAAGAAATTCAAGATGCAGTAAAGCGCATGGGCTTTACACAAATGACACAAATACAGCGTGAAGCAATACCTATAATGATGAATGGGCAAGAAATTATTGCAAAAGCGCCAACAGGCACGGGTAAAACGTGCGCGTTTGGCATACCTATTATTTTAAATATTAGCGGCGATAAAAAATACCCACAGGCAATAGTTTTGGCACCAACAAGAGAGCTTGCACAACAAATTGCGCAAGATTTAAAAAACCTTGCACACTATTACAGTAATATAAGAATAGTAACACTTTACGGCGGTTCTAACATGCAAAGGCAGGTAGACAAATTAAAAAAAGGCGCACAAATTATTGTTGCTACGCCCGGCCGCTTGCAAGACCATATAAACAGGCGCACTGTTGATGTGTCGCACGTAAAAACAGTTGTGCTAGACGAAGCCGACGAAATGTTAAACATGGGATTTTACAAAGACGTGCAAAAAATATTAGACACTATTAAAAGTAAAGAATTGCTTGCAATGTTTAGCGCAACAATAAGCAGAGAAGTAATGGACATAAGCTGGCTTTACCAAAGAAATGCTGCAGAAATTACAGTTAACCCTATACAACAAAATATGCCTAAAATTGCCCAGTTTACAATACAAACAACAGGCAGAAACAAGCTTGCAGATTTAACTGCAATAATATTATATAAAAATTACAATAGGGTAATGGTATTTTGTAATACTAAATACACAACAGCAATGGTTGCAAACCGTTTAGCAGAGCTTAATTTTTCGGTTGACTGCCTGCATGGTGATTTATCACAGGCAGACAGGAATAAAATTATGGGTAATTTTAAACTTGGAGAAATAAGTGTTCTTTGTGCAACAGACGTTGCAGCCAGAGGCATAGATGTTGAAGACGTTGATGCGGTATTTAATTTTGATGTACCTCAATCTAATGAGAACTACACGCATAGAATTGGGCGCACAGGGCGTGCACAAAAAGAGGGAGAGGCGTACATTCTATATATAAAAGATGAAACAAAGCGGGTAAAAGAGCTGCTAAGATACACAAAAAACACAGCGCAAGGTGCGTATTTTGATGAATCCGGTGATTTAGTGCTAAAAGAAGATGGGACCATTTAAAAATAATTAAAAAAAAGGGCATAACTTGTAATTGGCAGGCATAGTACATTATTGATTATTTGCCAAAAACGGCATAACTTGCGAATATTTGTAAAATGTTGTAAAATATTTAAATTACAACTTGCATCCATCGACATAAAAATTTATATAATCTAAAAATGCTGTAAAATTTGCAAAAATCAAATTTTTGGGCAGTTTTACAGCGTTTAAAATAAGTGTAAAACATAACATTACACAAATAAAAAATAAACTATATTTATTGTTTTTGAATTTTAAATTCGGGCATACTAATATAGACAGAGTGGTGAGGCTTTACTTGACAAGTTTTTTAACAAAATTTTTACAAAGATACAGAAAACAAGTTTTAATAGCTTTTGATATTATTACAGTTACTGCGGCATACTTATTGCCGTGGATATTAATACAGGGTAGAACATCATACTCGGAACACAACAGTTTGCTTATAGCAAGTTGCTTTTTCTTTGTGTGCTGTTATGAGATAGTTTACGGTTTTATGGGAATGTACGACAGCTTGTGGCGATATGCTGAAATTGTCGAGTTTTTCCGTTTATGCGTAGCGTCTGTAATATCTGTTGCAGTATTTGTAACGTTTACTATGGTAATGTTTAGTGCAGAGCGCAGGGTGCCTATTTCAGTTTACCTTTTAAGTGCCGTGTTTGCATCTTTTTTTACAATGTTTACACGCCTAACGTACAGAATGTACCGAAACACAAAAATTGCATCTACAAAAAAAGCCCGTAGACGCGTTTTATTAATTGGTGCAGGAGATGCAGCAAGTACACTTTTACATGAACTTTTTAAAAATCCATCGCCTGAATTAAACGTAATTTGCTGTGTAGACGATGCAAAAGAAAAAGTAGGCCGCTCTATTATGGGCATTGAAATAATGGGCACAACAGAAAACATACCGGAGCTGGTTGAACAATGTGAAATACAAACAATTTTGCTTGCTATACCAACAGTTAACGATGAAGACAAAAGGCGTATTTTAAGCATATGTAATAAAACAAAATGTAACATACAAATTTTACCCGATATTGTAAAATTAATTTCAGACGGAAAAGACTTTTTATCTCGTGTTAGAGATATTAGGGTAGAAGATGTACTTGGGCGCAGAGAAATAGAACTTTCAAGTACTTCTAAAAAAATGCTTGAGGGCAAAACTGTAATGGTAACAGGTGGCGGCGGATCTATTGGTTCCGGCATATGCAGGCAAATTGCACAATATAAGCCAAAACACCTTATAATTGTAGACATTTATGAAAATAGTGCATACGATGTGCAACAAGAATTAGTTAGAGAGTATAATAACGAGTTTAAACTATCTGTTTATATAGCTTCAGTGCGAGATTCTAAAAAAATTAATGTTTTGTTTGAAAAACTAAAACCTGAAATAGTTTTTCATGCAGCAGCACACAAACATGTGCCGTTAATGGAAGATTCACCTGAGGAAGCTGTTAAAAACAATATATTTGGAACGTACAACACAGCACTTGCGGCCGATAAACACGGTGCAGAGCAATTTGTGCTAATTTCAACAGACAAAGCAGTTAACCCAACTAATGTAATGGGCGCAACAAAACGTGTTTGTGAAATGATAGTGCAAGCAATGGCGCAAAAGAGCAAAACTAAGTTTTCTGCAGTAAGGTTTGGTAATGTTTTAGGCTCTAATGGGTCTGTGTTGCCATTATTTAAACAACAAATAGAGCACGGCGGGCCACTAACTGTTACCCACCCTGATATTGTGCGCTATTTTATGACAATACAAGAGGCGGTGAGCCTTGTTATTGAGGCTGCTGCCATGAGCGGAAAAGGCCAAATATATGTTTTAGATATGGGTAACCCGGTTAAAATACTTGACCTTGCAGAAAATTTAATTAAATTATCTGGGTTTATACCATACCGAGACATAGAAATTAAATTTACAGGTTTACGCCCGGGAGAAAAACTGTTTGAAGAGCTTTTGATGGACGAAGAGGGGCTTATTAAAACAAGCAACAGAAAAATTTTTATAGGAGCCCCGTTAGAGCTTAATAAAAATACATTTTTTGACCATTTAAAAACATTAAAAGAAATTGCGTATTCAAACAATAGTAATAACCTTGTTCAGGAAATTATAGAACTAGTGCCAACATTTAATTACAGCGCTAATAGTTAAGCAGTTTTAATTGTTTTTATTAAAGTTTTGTTTGGTAATTATAGTTTTATAGATAGGGGTTTTGTAGTGTATAAGCATTGCGTAAAGCGAATTATAGATTTAATATTGTCTTTGCTTGCAACGGTATTACTTTTTATTGTATTTGTAGTTATTGCTGTTTTAATTAAGCTTGATTCTAAAGGCCCGGTGTTTTTTACACAAAAGCGCGTTGGTAAAGATAAAAAGCATTTTACAATTTTAAAATTCCGCACCATGTATGCAAGCACACCAAAAGATGTACCAACACATTTGCTAAAAGACCCAAAAGGGCAAATTACAAAAATAGGTGCTTTTTTGCGCAAAACAAGTTTAGACGAATTACCGCAACTGTTTAATATTATTTGCGGTAATATGAGCATTGTTGGCCCAAGGCCTGCCCTTTGGAACCAGTACGATTTAATTAAAAAACGAGATGAATACAATGTTAATGCTCTTGTACCGGGACTAACGGGATATGCGCAAATTAACGGCAGAGATGAATTGCCAATAGATGTAAAAGCGAAATATGACGAATATTATGCAATAAATATAAGTTTTGTACTCGATGTAAAAATTGTGTTTAAAACAATAACAAATGTTTTACTAAGCAAAGGCGTTAAAGAGGGCGGAACAAACGGATTATAAAACAGTAAACAGCGTTAAATAAGGCGGTGTATTTTTACTTGAACTACGAAGATGCTGTTGCATGGGTGCATAGCTTGCCTAGGTTTGCAAAAAATCCCGGCATTGAAAACACTAAAGAATTGCTTAAAAAACTTAATAACCCACAAGATAGTTTAAAATTTGTACATGTGGCCGGAACTAACGGTAAAGGCAGCGTAACAATGATGGTATCTTCTATATTAAAGCAGGCGGGTTACAAAGTTGGTACTACAATAAGCCCATACGTTATAAATTTTAGAGAGCGTTTTTTACTAAATTGTGAGCTTACAAGCAAAGAAAAAGTTGCAAAGGTGCTTACAGCTGTAAAAAATGCCGCAAAAGAGCAAGAAAGTATTGTAGAATTTGATGCTGTAACGGCTGCGGCCGTTATTTTATTTTGTGAGGAAAAATGTGACATAGTGTGCCTTGAAACAGGTTTAGGTGGCAGGCTTGACTCAACAAACGCAGTAAATAATACGTTAGTTGCATGCATAACGGCAATAGGTAAAGACCATACAGAAATTTTAGGCAACACATTAAGTAAAATAGCGTTTGAAAAATGCGGAATAATAAAAAATAATTGTACAGTTGTTGCATACCCTAACATAAATAAAGATGCTTTACACACAATAAAAACAATTGCAAAACAAAAAGAATGTGAGCTTATAATACCTAGTTTAAGTGATATAACGTTAAATTGTGATGATACATTAAAAAGTGAAAATGCATTATTACAATGCAACAAAGCAATATATAAAAAATACAACTTAGACATACCTTTTGCAGGAATACACCAAGTTTATAACGCAACACTTGCATGCGATGCTGCGCTTGCGTTAAATAAATATGGCTACACCATAAGCAAAGATGACATTGAAAATGGCATTAGCAATGTAAAATTTCCTGCAAGAATAGAGGTTTTAAGCGAAAAACCACTAGTTATATTAGATGGTTCACACAACCCGCAAGGTGCAAAAGCACTTGCGCAAACATTACAAAATGCAGGTTGTAAAAATTTAGTATGTGTAATGGGAGTGCTTAAAAATAAAGGTGAGCGAGAAATTTTAAAAGAGTTAGGCCCACTTTTAAGTTGTATTTATACGGTTAACCCATGTGAAAAACGTGGGCTAACAGCAGAAGAACTTGCACAAACAGCAAAGCAATTTTGTAATGACACAATTGCAAGCAAATGCGTTGACACGGCTGTTAACACGGCATATAAAAGGGCTAAAGAATCAGGTAAAGGCCTTTTAATTTGCGGCAGTTTATACCTTGCGTCTGAAGCCAGAGAAGTTTTTATAAATAGCCAAAATAAAAAATAAAACGCATTATAGTAAAATTTAAACCCTATGTGATTTTTCACATGGGGTTTTATGTTTGTTTAATAGCGCGTTGACTTTTTATGCTTTGTAAAAAAATACTGCAAATAAAACAATAGTATTTTTTTAAAACTTTAAATATTTTTATTTTTGCTTGACAATAATTATAAAAACAATTATAGTATACCTATACCCCCTATGGGTAATAAGGAGTGATTTATATGAAACGATGTATGGACGTTGAGGCAGTGAATAAAAGGCTTAAAAAAATTGAAGGACAAGTAAGAGGTATTCAAAAAATGGTTAGTGAGGATAAGCCTTGCGAGGACATTTTAATACAAATAGGTGCAGTTAAATCTGCTTTGCATAAAACAGGGCAAGTTATTTTAGAGGGACATATGCACCACTGTGTGGCCGATGCGATTGGTAAAGGCGAAGAGGACGAGGCAATTGAAAAACTTATTTCTGCATTAAATCAATTTTCTAAAACAATATAAAGGAGAAAAAGTATGAAAAAATATGTAAATAAATTAAATTCTGTACCAATGCTTTGGGTTTCCGGCATATGTTTGTTTGCAAGTTTTATAACAGAATATATTTTACCGCTTATGGGTATAGGTTTTCAATTTGCAATTAATCCGGCATGGGCATCGCTTATAATCTCCGGCATACCATTAATGTATTTAGCCGTTGTTAACACAATGAACAAAAAAATAACATCACCGCTTTTAATTACAGTAGCTATGATTGCTGCCGTTTATATTGGCGATGTTTTTGCAGCAGGAGAAGTTGCTTTTATAATGGCAATAGGCGAGTGGCTAGAAGATAAAACAGTTGAAAAAGCTAAAAAGGGTATAGAAAAATTACTTAACCTTGTGCCAACATCAGGCAGGGTAATTTTAGAAAATGGAGAAAAAACAGTAGATGCAAAAGATATACTAAAAGATGACATAATAAGAGTTTTGCCGGGAGAGAGTTTTCCTGCTGACGGTGTAATTATTGCAGGAAATACAACGGTAGACCAAAGCATTATTACAGGTGAGAGCTTGCCGATAGACAAGCACATAAACGATGAAGTATTTACAGGCACAATTAATCGTTTTGGCTCTGTTGATGTAAGAGTTACAAAATCATTTGCAAATTCTTCGCTACAAAAAATGATAAAACTAGTAGAAGAAGCAGATAATAATAAAGCGCCAACGCAAAAAATTGTTGATAAATGGGCCGGTTATTTAGTGCCGCTTGCGTTATTAATTGCAGTAGTAACTTATATAGTTTTTGCATTTGCTTTAAACGAGCCGGATTTTGCTTTAATACGTGCCGTTACCGTACTTGTTGTGTTTTGCCCTTGTGCATTGGCGCTTGCAACGCCAACATCTATAATGGCGGCAATAGGCCAGGCAACAAAAAACGGTGTTCTTATTAAATCAGGCGAGGCACTTGAACAATTGGGCAAAGTTACAACTGTATGTTTTGACAAAACAGGTACAATTACACACGGTAAACTTGTTGTTAGTGATATTACTGGTTTTGATAATAATGAAAAGCAGCTTATGCAACTTGTTGCTTCAATTGAGAGTCGTTCTGAACATCCTATTGGAAAGGCTGTTGCAAAATACGCAAAAGAAAATAATATTAAAACAGAAGATATTACGGATTTTTCCATGACAGTTGGCAAAGGAATTAGTGCTAAAATTATAAATAGGCATATATTTTGCGGGAACGAAAAGTTAATAGAAGATAGCGCAGGACATAAGATTTCAAAAGAGGTGCAAAATATTACACAAAGCTTAAGGCAGCAAGGCAAGGCTGTTATAATTGTTTGCGACCAAAGCGTAATTTTAGGTGTCATTGGCCTTTCAGACGAAATAAAAAGCACGTCTAAAGATGCAGTTGCGGCGCTAGCGTTTGCGGGAATTAACAAAACAGTGCTTTTAACGGGAGACAATGAAAAAAGTGCTGAGTTCATAGGCAATAAAGTAGGAATAGGCGAAG
>CAYJDK010000019.1:0-15754 GCA_964368905.1 uncultured Bacteroides sp. | reverse complement strand
TATTTTTGGCACAAATAAATGCATACAAAGCATGGCTTACAGTGCCGTTTTGGAAAACACTTCTTTTAGCGGAATATCCTTAACAGACAGCGGCATGCATATTAAAGACCCCATGACGCAAAGTGTTGCACTTTTGTGCAGTTACCCCGCATTGCGCTCAAAACTACCAATACAAACTTGTACTGCACTTAACAATTTTTTTAATAATTCACAACTAACAATACCGTTTTGGCTTGTTTGTGTTAAAACAGCTACCGGTATGCAAATGCTTCCCGCTATGAAAGCTGAAAAAATTTGTTTTTATAACAATAACGGTAAAAAAAGTGTTGTAAAACATGCACCTGTTTTTGTTTTTACTAACGAAACAATATTAGACGCAAGCTACGACATTATTATGCCTTTAGATTTTATTACATAAATGTGCGTATTTTGGGTTTTGGCATAACTTAAATTAAAAAAGCTTATTAATAACAATGCAAAAATTTAATACGGCAGAACGGAGCAGCTAAAATGAAATTTTTTAAATTAATAAAAAAGGCATTATTAAAAACATGGTACCGCTTTAAATATAATTGGTTAGTGCACATAAAGTACCCGGATTACAGCTATTATATAAACGGGCCCGAGGTTTTGCCTGCCCCTTTAAGTAAAGAAGAAGAGCAAGTAATATTTGAGGGGCTGTCTAACGGCAGTATAGCAAGCAGAGATTTACTTGTAGTACATAACTTGCGCCTTGTTGTGTATATTGCAAAAAAGTTTGATTCTAACACGGCAACGGTAGAAGATTTAATTAGCATTGGCACAATTGGGCTTATTAAAGCTGTTAACACTTTTGAACCAAGCAAAAACATAAAACTTGCAACGTATGCCAGCAGGTGTATAGAAAATGAAATTTTAATGTATTTGCGTAAAAGTTCTAACAAACGCCAAGAAAGTAGTATAGACGAGCCACTAAATACAGACACAGACGGCAACGAGCTTTTATTGTCTGACGTTTTAGGCACCGACCATAACGAAATAGGCAATGCCCTTGAAGAAACAGCAGAAAAAAACATGCTTTTGCAGGCCGTTAATAAGCTTTCCGGGCGCGAAAGGCAAATTATGCAACTTAGGTTTGGCCTTTGTGGATATAACGAACACACCCAAAAAGAAGTTGCAGACATGATAGGAATATCACAAAGTTATATATCCCGGCTGGAAACGCGTATTATAAAGCGCCGTAGAATAGAGTTAGAGCACGCGAGTTAAAGTTTTTAAACGTTTGTTTTAAAACATATTAAATAAGCGCAAGTGTACACCTTTTTAATTATTGCCTACAAAATAAGTTAAAAGCAGTTTAGCAAAACCATAAAAACCAAATAAAACTTAACAAATTGCATTTTTTTGCATTTAATAAAAAATAAGCGGGCGAAAATATCGCCCGCTTAACTTTTTGCAAATATATTTTATTATAATAACCCTAAAGATTTTTTCATTTCTTCAAGCTCGCTGTCAACACTAACGCTTGCTGTAGAATATTTTTCTTCAAGTTCTGCTGCTTCGTCAACCGGTGCTTTATTAAGCTCTGCCGATGCAGTTGCTGTGTCTACCATTTTATTTACTTTATCTTCCATTCTGCTAAAATCGCCTAATGTTCCTTGTAAATTAGCAGCACTGTTTCCAAGCTCATTTACTTTCTGCTGTGCTTGCGCAATAGAAAGTTTAGCTTTTAGCTCATCTCTACGTGCATGTAATGTGCTAATATCGTCAACTAGTTTATCATGCAATTGTCTCATTTTTGTTGCGTTTTCTTTTGCTGTGTCGTATGCAACTTTTAAAGATTGGCCTGTTTTTTCAATTGTTTGTTTCTTTTCTAAAAATACTCTTGCGTCTGCTTCGTTTCCTGCAGTTAAAGCTTTTTTTGCAAGCTCTGTATATTGTGCAACTTCTGCAACATTTTCATCATATACACGTCTTGCACGGCTTTCTTCTGCCATAACGCCGGCAGTCTCTTTTTTAACTTCGTCTAAATCTTCAACTGCTTGCCTTAAATATTCGTCTATCATTTTTTCCGGATCCTCTGCTTTGTCAATTAAAGCATTTATATTTGCTGTTAAAATATCACCTATTCTTGAAAATATACCCATTATTTTATTCTCCTTTATTACTTTGTTCATATTTTTTCGCCAATTCCTCGGCACCGTCTGTTCCCATTTTCTCAAGTGGTTTGCTTAATATATCATCGTACTTTTTGTCTTTTTCAGACTTTTTATACATAGAAACACATTTTATAATAAAAAGTGCACCTAATACTAAAACAATTATCCCTACTATTACAATTACCACTAGCCAGCTCATCATAGTTGACATAATATCCACCACACACCTCCATTCGTATCAATCATATTTGGTTTACATATTACTACCACAAAATGGGCATTTTCCACTGGCGTCTGCCGATGTTGTTGCACCGCATACACTACAATCAGAACCAGCCGCCACGCCTACTACCGGCGGTACATTTACTGCAGGATTATTTTGTGTAGGAAAGCCGCCTTGTTGCTGTGGAAAGCCTTGTTGTTGTGGAAAGCCGCCCTGTTGTGGGTAACCGCCCTGCTGTT
Source organism: uncultured Bacteroides sp. (assembly GCA_964368905.1). GTDB lineage: Bacteria > Bacillota > Clostridia > Oscillospirales > Ruminococcaceae > Ruthenibacterium. Next base: position 13,154 of record CAYJDK010000019.1, on the reverse strand, counting down.
GTGGGTAGCCGCCCTGTTGTGGGTAGCCACCTTGTTGTGGCGGGTAGCCGCCCTGTTGTGGGTAGCCGCCTTGTTGTGGGTAGCCGCCCTGTTGTGGGTAGCCGCCTTGTTGTGGGTAGCCGCCTTGTTGTGGGTAGCCGCCTTGCATTGGTCTACCTAAAGCTGCACAAATCTCATTTCCCATGCGCTCATAATGTCTGTACTCACTGCTGTACCGGCTATCAATTTCACTAAATGTGCTATTCAATTTAAAGTTTATATCGTTAAACCATTGACTGTTTAATTGAATATCAATGTAAAAATCATAATCTTCTTTGTATCGTGGTGGGTTGTAGCTTACTCTTGAGCCTTGGCTGTCTTTACGGTATATTTGTTGTCGGTTTTCTTTTACATCAAGAGTACAGCTTGTAACTTGTGACAAGCTAATAACGTCAGGATTTTTTTCGCGCCAATCATCACTTTTACAATAAATGAAAGTACCGTTACTCTCGTCAATTTTTATCTCGCTGTTTACGCCCAATGTACGTGTTGGAGAAAACGCCTTAACAGCTTCTTCATTTTGTTTTCTGTATTCAAGCTGCGCATTTATTTCTTGTATTGTAGAGTTGCGCCTTTCGTCAAAAAGTGGAGATAACAGTTTTGCGCAATCTTTGCACATATTGCCGTCTTCTAATTTACGGTTTCCAAGCAAACCTATTTTTGCGCCGCAAATGTCGCATTCTTTTTTATCAAAAAGTCCCATAACATACTCCTTTTAATTATTAAATTAAAACTATATCACTAGCAAAATTTAATAACTTAATATTTTCCTCCGCCTTTGCCGCCCCTGCTGCTGTTAGACTTAGTATTGTTTTTTGCCTTTTCTGTTCTTGTAGTATTTTCGTGCAAAAAGCGGTCATAACTTTGGCCCAAAACAAACGATCCTTGCATTACATAGTTTGCAGCTTCTTGCTTTTTAACTGCTGTATTCATTTTAGATATCATCATACCCGTTACAACAAACGCAATAATTACGCCGCCTATTATGCCAATTATAATTGAAAGAAAAACCGTTGTTCCGCTTGTTCCTTCGCCTTCATAAGGTGTGCCTGTTTGTGCTGCTGCTAAAAAATCTTCGGTTGCATTAAGGTATGCCATGTATGCGTCTACATACTCACCATCTTGTAAGTAAGGAACTATTACATCGTCTATTCTTTCAAGAGCTGCGTCGCTAACAACTGTTATGCCATAACCACGCCCTACCGTATAATATTCTTTAAGAGATAAATCATGCACAAACACAATGCCATCTGATTGATAATCTACCGCGGCATGGCTTTGAGCGTAATCGTAAAGCGTGCCACTTTCTAAGTGGTTTGTTATTATAATTGTTATGTCTACGCCGTATTCAGAATATAACTCGTCTGCTCTTGATGCAATTGCTGTTTGTTCGTCAGCCGTAAGTAAGGCGGCCTCGTCTACAAGTGCGTAGCTAGCGGCAAATACATTTACACTAACAATTAAACATATAGCCATTACCGTTAAAATTTTAATAATTTGTTTTTTCATGTAAATGCACCCCCTAACCCAAAAACATACTTGCTATTAAAGCAATTGGTATAATAGACGCAAGTGTAATTAAAATACGATATTTTAAAAGTTTGCCTTTATCTATTGGTAGCTCGCCGGCAACTTGCCCCGTTTGCCCATTAATTGCAAATTGATATATTTTACCATCATATTTAGTGTTAAGCATCCATACCGGTAGCAGTGCATACCTAATATCTTTGCCTTGCATTTGCACAAAAGAGCCTGATTTCATTACTGTTGAATATCCTTTTACAGTATCTTTAAATGCACTTTCAGTTGAAGAAATAACCCTGTCACTGGCACGCTTTGAGCACTCGTCAACACTAACATCAAATTTATCTGCAAAATAACCTGCCATATACATTGGGCTAAAGTCTGCAATATCGTTATAATTAAACGGCTCTATGCCGTCCATATAATTATCTTCCATTTTAGACGACGCATCAACAGGTATTTTATCAAAGCCTATTTGCCCACTTCTATACACTTCATAGTACTCTGTTTTTGTGTAGTTATAGTTGCTGTCGCTCCAGCGCCTAACTTTAGTTGCGTTAAACGTTGCGCTACCGCTACCCATACAACTAAATAGCCAAAACGGTACATAAACACCACTAATTTTTTTAATACGGTTATTGTTTGTAAACGCGTTTGGCAAAAGCACCTTACCTTTGTAAAATTCTTTTAGCATTTCTTGCGCTTTGTTTTTGTCTATTTTAAACGGAATAACAAAGTCCGGTGCAACAATTCCTGTTGTGTTGTTGCTCATAACTACCGGGTTACCGCAATACATACACTCTGTTGCAACCGTGTTAGTATCGCACACTACTTGTGCACCGCAAGATGTACAGCTAAACCCTGCACCGGCATTTACGCTTTGCTCGTTTTTAACAAAACCCTCAATGTTCCAATCTATCTTGCCGCCACTTTCTCCGTTTTGCTGTTGTGGTTGTTGCGTATTGTCCTGCATTATGTCTTTTGGGAACTCGCTGTCGCAAGAACCGCAAACAAGCATTTGTTTTTCCGCACTAAATTCAAGCGGAGCGCCACAAGCAGGGCATTGATATTTAAGCATAGTATCAGACACAAGCACACCTCCTAATAAAAATTATTTTGTGCACAAAACTAATATTATTGTCACATGGTTGTTTTTTTTAATAAGCAAATAACATAATGCTTAGTTTTGTGCTTTTTATGTTTTAAGTAATAAATTATTTTGCGTCTGCTTCGTTAAATACGTCGCCACACTCAGGGCAGAATTTTGGAACGTTTGTAGGATCTTGTGGTTTCCATCCGCATTTATCACAAGCAAAATTAGGTGTGCCTTCAGTTTTTTTATTGCCGCATTGGCTACAAAACTTACCTTTGTTAGATGTTCCGCAAGAGCAAGTCCATCCTTGTGCTTCTTCAGGTTTTGGTTTGCCGCAATTGTTGCAGAACTTGCCTGTATTTGAACCATTACCGCAAGCACAAGTCCATCCGTTTTGTGCCGGTGCCGCTTGTTGTTGTGGTGGTTGCTGTTGTTGTTGCTGGCCCATTGCAAAAAGGTTTTGTGCGTTCATTCCGCCTGCACCTTGTGCCATGTTCATGCCCATAAAGCCCATTACAGGGCCGCCTGCGCCTTCATTTTTAGCAGCAGATTGCATTGCATTTGCCTGTGCACCAACAAGGTGAGCCGCCGCCATATTTGGGTTTCTGAAAGCCGCATTGCGTTGTAATTCTTTTATCATGTTTTCATCTTCTTCAGATGCTTTAACGCTAGATACGCCAAAAGAGTGTATTTTAATGCCTCTTAACTCGCCCCATTTTTTTGAAAGCACTTCGTTAAGTGCGTCTGACATTTCAATTGTATGGCCGGGCAATGCGCTGTACCTAATGCCCATAGAAGATATTTTAGCAAATGCCGGTTGCAATGCTGTCATAAGTTCGCTTTTTAGTTGGCCGTCAATTTCTTGCCTGTTGTAATCTCCTGAAATATTGCCGCAAACGTTAGTGTAAAACAACATAGGGTCAATAATTTTATAAGAATATTCGCCGTGACATCTAATAGAAATATCAATATCAAGGCCAATGTTTTGGTCTACTACACGGAAAGGAACAGGGCTTGGTGTGCCGTATTTGTTGCCCATAATTTCTTTAACATAAAAATAGTAAACGCGTTGGTCACTTGCAGGTTGGCCGCCAAAAGTAAAGCGTTTGCCTATGTTAATAAATGTGTTTTTAATGCTATCGCCTAAATCTCCTGAAAAAATAGAAGGCTCTGTTGTTGAACTATATGTAAATTCTCCCGGTGTTGCACAAAGTTCGCTAACTTTACCGTTGTCTACAATTATCATACATTGCCCGTCTGCAACAGCAATAACGGAACCGTCTGTTATAATGTTATCCTCGCCTTTTGTGTTAGAACTTCTACCGCTTGTTTTTTTCTCGCCTTTACTTACAAGCACTTCATTCGGTAGTGATTCACAATAAAAATACTCTTTCCATTGGTCTGCAAGCACTCCGCCTGTTGCTCCTAAAGCAGCTTTTATTAAACCCATAATATGCCTCCTAAAATTTTTATATTATTATTAAAGCTAAAATCTTATGCTTTAATTTTAACAAAACAAACGTTTTTAGTAAATGTGCCGTTTGGCACATTTTTATTAAATTTCGCTATATTGTTTATTTCGACGCTATCCACCCATTACCAAGCACATAAACAACTAATTCCATAGAGCTTTTACACCCTGATTTTAAAAGCATATTTTCCATATGTCTTTTTACTGTTCCTTGTGCTATGTTCATTTGCTGTGCAATTTCTTTTCTTGAATATGAATTGCAAAGCAAACGCAAAATTTCAAGTTCTCTTTGTGTAAATGGTGGCTCGCCCGTTGCGGTTGGTATTTGCACCGTTTCCGGAAAAACTCCCTCGCCTTTCATAACGGCACGTATCATATTAACAAAATCGTCAATGGCGTTAGATTTAGACAAAAATGCATCTGCGCCCGCCTTTTTTGCCTGTGGTATATAAGAAATTTCATCAAAGCCGGACATTACAATTACTTTAATATGTGAAAACGCTTTTTTTATTTTGCTTGTTATTTCAATTCCACTATTATTTTTATTCATAGAAACGTCTGTTAGCACAACATCCGGTTTTAATTGTTCGCACAAGTTTAAAACATCTTCTTCGTTGCTGGTACTTCCAACAAATTCCATGTCATTTTTAGCCTGTATTATATTGCTAAATGCATCTAACACAGATTTATGGTCATCAACAATAAACACCCTTATCATTAAAACGCTCCCTTTAAATTGTAATAATTAAGCTAAATTCCGGTATAAGTTCTACTCTAAGTGTTCCGTTCGCACTTTCAATTCTGTTTCTTATACCAAACAAGCCGCCACCCTCTACAAGGCCTTTTTTAGGGCGCATTCCGTTATTTGTAATTTCTATACGATACCTTACGCCTAGTTGCTTAATTTTTACATATACATTAGTAGCTCCCGCATGTTTTATTGCGTTTGTGCAGGCTTCTCTTAACACAGACAAAAACAAAAACGCTTTTTCTTCATCGCTTGGCAGCTCGTCTAAAAGTTCAATAAAAAGGCCTATTTTTCTAAAATAAAAGTACATTTCACCAAAAAGCTTTTGTGCATCGCCTTTTCGTTTAGATTTTATTTGCTCTATTGTATCTCTTGAAAGGAGCAACAAATCTGAATAATCTGTTATGTTTTCGTTCTGGCTTATTCTTTGCATTGCGGTTAAATTTTGGCTTAAAACATCGTGTACCTGAGAACGTATGCGCGAATACTCAAGTTCTCGGCTCAATACTTCCAGTTTTTCGTTTAATATTTTTGTTTGCTCGTTTTGCTTTATTAAAACATTTCTTTCTTCTTCAAGCTCTCTTAACGTTCCTATTATTTTGGTAACATCTATGGCAATTATTTCAATATATTCAACATTATTTTCAACAAAAACATCTTTTGAAAATTGCCAAGCAAACTCATGCGAACTTATTACAATGTCTTGTTCAACAAACTGACACTCGCCATTAATAATGTTGCCTTCTTGCAATAATTGCCAAAATTGTTTGCCGTTAGTTTGGCTTGAATTTGTAAATTTTAAAACAAGCTCATTCATTTTTGCATTAGTAAAAAATATGTATCCTTTATTATCGCAAAACATAACACCTGCCGGCAAAGTATCTAAACCTTCTTTTACAGAAAATGCTGTTAATTCATTTTTTTGTTTGTACAATTCAGTTTTTAATAAGTAATATATGCGCACAAGCATTATTGCACCGCTTACAATAATTAAATAAACAAAATATTCATGCACAACCTTGCTTAAAAACGGCATTGTTAACATAACAGCGGTAATTTGTGCATAAGGTTTATCGTTTGTTGTTATTGCAATATATACAAAATATAACGTAACAAATATGCCTACCGTATACATTACAGTGCTTACATTAATAAATTGTACAGTTATGTTCTCTTTATTTTCTAAAACAGTAATTTGCACCATTGCCAATATTGCGCTGTATAAAAGCATTAAAATTTCGCAAACAAGTTTTTGTTTTTTTAGTAGTCTATAATTCAAAACTAATACACTAACGTATACTGCTTGTAACATAAACACACAAAAAAATAACAATAACAACAATAAAACTTTAAAATGCGCTAATGCGTAAATTTCAATCATTTTGTGCCTCCTGCTTAAACGTTAGCAGGTAGCTTTCTGTTTCTTCCCACTTTTTATGTACAAGCTTACAGTTTTCATTTGTTTTATTAAAATGCTTAACATATTTATCATCAAATATAGATTTATCTGCCATTACCGAAAAAACAATATCATTTTCTCTTTCATATAGCTGTGCAATAAAATTTTTGCAGTCGCTATCTATTGTTTTTTCAATTCCGTTTGCAAAAAACATGTACATTAAAAGTGCTTGCTGTGTTTTTAAATCTCCTACAAACTCACACCTAACAGTTAATGTTACATTGTTGCTGGCGGCAAAACTTTTTAGCTCTAATAGTGCGTTAAAAAATATACCCACCGGCTGTTTATCTTGGTACAAAACATTTATTCTAAACATACACTCACGTTTCATAATACATGCAAGTATGCTTATTTTTTTCATAATTTTTTTATCGTAGCTTGTGTCACGCATATGCTCTATTAATTTTTCTATTTTCTTTGTTCCTGCAAGCAAAACATTGTCTATGCTTTCGTAAACTTTTCTTTCTGTTGCCAGCGCCACCAAATTTTCATTAACTTTGCTGTTTTGTAACAAAAAGTCATGGTTTTTTCTCAATTCTTCATTAACTCCCGCAAGTTTTCTTTGTGCAAAAATTAAAGATGAATGATCTTCAAAATATATAAAACTACCGCCTGCAATTTTTGTTTCTCTTTTAATATAATTTGTATTAATGTTTTTAGCTGTTAAAGACCTATTTACGGTTTTATGTGTTTTATCTTTTATTTTCATTGCTAAACATGAGTTTTTAAAAAATTTATGATATCCGCTACTGCTTTGAAATATTCTGCTATGTATGCATAATTCAATAAAAAACACTATGGCAACAGTAAAAATTAAACTAATGTTAAAATGCTGCATAATATTTTTGCTTAAAGCAACTACAGCGCCAAAATACATGCATAATAATAATGCTACCACCATGTAAACAAGCGCGTGTTTTTTCTTTGAAAACATATTTATACATTTAAAAACAGCAATTGTAAACAATACCGGCAAAGAAATTACAGGTATATAAAAAATATAAATTAAAACTATTTCAATAAGCGCATTATTAAAATTAACACTCATAAAAAAACCTATTAAAACTAAAAGAAGTTGTAATAAAATTATATAGTACAAAATTGTTTTAATTTTATTGTCTGTTATGCGGCGTTTAAAAGACAGCAAGTATAATATTAACCCAAAAATTACAATAAAATATATGGCAGATTTGCCTTGTATGCTAAGGTAGCTATTTTCGTTTTTGCCTTGCACTGTACTTTTATCATAACTTGTTTGCTCTATTTGTTGGTGTATTTGTTTTGTTTGTTGCACATTTTCATTGTTAATATTATCAATGGGTAGCGCAAATAAAAACATTAGCACACTTATAATAAAAACCGTGCTTAAAACTGTTTTTTTAATATTACCACCTACCCCATTAATTTATTATAATAACGTTTACTTCTTTATTTAAACTTATTTGCATTACCATCAAATTTATTTTTTTGCTTGCTTATGCCAAAACCTATAAACGCACCAACAATGCCGCCTACTATGTGAGTTATTTGAGAAACGTTATCGCTTTCAAATATACCCGAGAACACTTCTCCCCCTATATACAAAACTGTAACCAAAATAAATGTTACAGGGATGCCGTCTCCTTTTAAGCTTGTTATAGACGACAAAAGAATAAATGCAAAAACAACACCACTGGCACCAAGCAACATGCCGCCAAAAAATATAAATTGAATAATGCCGGTAACAATTGCAGTTGCCGCAATAATAAACACTATTTTTTTGCTTCCGTATTTTTCTTCAAGTAACGGCCCAATAAGTAACAGCAACATTGTGTTACCAATAAAATGCTCAAAGCCTACATGGCCAAAAACGTGGCCAATAAACCTAAAATAAGTAAGTGGGTCTGCCAAAGAGGCGCGGTAAACGCTAAAAAACAACCTATTTGTTAAATCACCTGTAATAATGCCCAAAACTGTAACTATAAAACAAATTACAGTAAAAGTTATTACAACAGGAGAATTAAATACAATTTTTATGTTCTTTTTCATATTAAAGCTCCATGTTTGATAAAAATTATTTTTTACGTTATTTTGCAATTATTTGTTGAATTTTACCATACCACATTATAGGAAAACAAGCAACATTTGTTTGCAAATTTGTTGTTTTTTGCTTTGTTTACCTTTATGCCCAATCGTCATTTTTTACCGGTTTTCTTATGTCCGGCAACAAAAAATACTCCCATAAAAACCATTGCTGTGTAGATGGCTTTTGGCGCAACTTCACACCTCTTGGGCTGTCTGCCCCGCCTGATTTTACAAAAAGCTGTAAATAACCCTCATTTAATTGGCTTGCACTATATGGTGTTTCATAAACATTTATGCTCATAGGTTGCCCCGGCTGGTAATTATTTTCCGGCACGGCGCCGTTAAAATAAGAGGCCGCAAGATACTCCTTGCCCATAAAACGGTCACGCAAAAACTGTATTTCATAAGTTGACAGCGGTTTTGGACCTTTTAAATAATTTAACATTAAAATACTTAAATCTTTGTTAACGGGATACATGCAAAGCGCCACAACTGTATGCGCCACTGTTTTAAACGGGTCTTTACAATCTGCTGCCATTGTTTTAAATTCCTCAATAGTGCGTGGAATTCTATCAATTACAATAGTTTTATAATTTGAACCGTTACCGCCGCTTATATTGTTGTTTGAATTAGTACCCATATCAGTTTTTAAATTGTTTATAAAATCCATGTTTACCTCCATTTTTATAATAAGTATTTTTTTGTTTTTTAACATAATAACTGTAAAAAAATATGTTAAAGCACATTTGTTTTATTTTACTATACAATACTATATTTTAAATAAAACGTAAATGTGCCGTTTGGCACATTTTAATATTAACGCTTTTATAAATCAAAAAGCAGTTTATTAATTTTTTTAGTAATATTCTTAGCCAAAGGCAAATGCACTTGTAAATATTGGCTTTAAGCCTTTATGCGCCAATATTACTGCGGTGCGTCTCAAACAAATCTACACCAAAGCGGGTTCGTACTGCATCGGTTTGGCTACGGCGGTTGCTCACTCGGGCTAGCGCTGCAGCACGCAGTGCGTTAAAATGATTTTTTTAATTTACAAAAAAAATCGTCACCCACTTAATAAAGTGAATGACGACGTGGCAGGGGCAGAAGGGATCGAACCCTCGGCACGCGGTTTTGGAGACCGCTGCTCTACCAGCTGAGCTATACCCCTAAATATGTGCTTGACACTCTTTCTATGATACAAAAAATTGCTTTTTTTGTCAATACTTTTTTAAGATAAATATTAAAATTGCACTATATTATTATGTTTTATTTGCTAATTTAAACTGAACTTATGGCGGTTTTTTTAGTTTGTTTTAATATATATTGTTTTTTAATGTAATATAGCTTATTACAACTGAATAAAATTTTAACAAGCAATAAAATCTTCATGTATGCCTTTAAAACTTAATTTAATATATAAAACAACATTTATGCATTACGTTTTATTGCAGTCCAACTAATTATAGGCGGTGCAAACATATGTACAGAGTAATACCCAAAAAAATATCTCGGTTAATTTTTTCTTTTTTTACAAGCCTGCTCATTTTCACAGCGGCATTTTTGCTAATTGTTTCTTTTGCTCTACAAAGTTTCAACAAGCAAACAATTGTAGTGGCCTCTGAGTCCACTGCGCCTGTAATTCAGCAAAATTCAGAATTAAGGTGGGGTTTGTCGTTTCAAGGCTCTTCTAATGCTCCAACACCTGATTTTACCGCGCAGGAACTTGCACCATATAATGCTTTTTATATAAATGAAAACTCACAAAACACAATATATTTAACTTTTGACTCAGGTTATGAAAACGGAAACACTGCTATAATATTAGATTCTTTGCTTGAAAACAATGTAAAAGCAGCATTTTTTGTTGTAGATGATTATATTAAAGAAAACCCGGACCTTGTTATAAGAATGATAAGCGAAGGCCATATTGTGGGTAACCACTCATATAAGCACCCAAACATGGCGCAATTAAACGAAGAAGATTTTAAAAACGAATTGCAAAATCTTGAACATAGTTTTTTTGAAATTACAGGTAAAGAAATAAGCAAATTTTACCGCCCACCTGAGGGTAGTTTTACATTTCAAAATTTACAATGGGCTAGCGAGCTTGGATATAAAACTGTTTTTTGGAGCCTTGCATATGTAGATTGGGATATTAACAACCAACCGAGCAAAGAGTATGCTTTTGAAAAACTATTGCCACGAACACATAAAGGTGCCGTAGTATTGTTGCACAGCGCAAGCAATACTAATGCCGAGATATTAAGTGATTTAATAAAAATATGGAAACAACAAGGCTACACTTTTGGAGATTTATCACAACTAGGGGGTTAGCGTGAAAAATCACGCTATCAATTATTTAAACGGCGTGCCGTTACAAACGGCACATGCCAATTAATCTCCATTTCTGTACGGAGATTTTTAAAAACTATTTGTGCCGTGCACAGAATGGAGATTAAAATGAAAAAACGTATATTTAATGTAAGAAAAAACGGTGTGTGGTACTTGCATTTACACAGTAAATTAGCACGTACAATAGCACTTAGCATCTTAATGTTTTTTTGCACCATTTTTTGTGTTATATGTATAAGTGGTTACGTTGCCCTTTCAAATGCTTTAAATAACCAAAACACCAATGTGCCCATTTTTGCGCAAGGGCAAGATAACGTGCCTGTTATAAATTATTACGATTTACAAACATCAGCACCTTATACAGTTGCAGTTGACGCAGGACATGGCGGCATGGATACAGGCGCACAAGGAATTGTTGACGAGGTGAGCATTTGTGAAACCACAGCCGAAGAACTTTTTATACTTTTGGATAACGACAATAATTTCAACCCTGTTCTAACGCATGAATTTGGAACAGATTTATCTACAACGCAGCGTGCACAAACAGCAACAATGCACAGTGCATCGCTTTTAATTAGCATACACATAAATAATGACAGCAGCAATAGCCAATCACATGGCTTTGAATGTTATGCTGTGCCACCCGGCCGTTATTACCACGAAAAATCTTTACAATTTGCAAATATAATAGCACAAAAAATGAGCGATGCCGGACACAGGTTGCGTGGAGATAACGGCGTTAGATACCTTTATTATATTAACGGCGGCGATACTAAAAAAATTGTTGAGAGCAGTGTTACAAAAGTTTATTCTGATACTAGTTTTGGTATGTTAGAAAAGCCTCTTTGTCCTTCTGTATTAGTAGAGCAGTGCTTTATGTCTAACCAAAGCGATTACGAACAATGGGCAACTGCCGAAGGTAGTAAAAAAGCTGCACGTGTGTACTACGAGGCAATTTGTGCGTATTTTAATACTGTGCCATTAGCCAAGCCGATGTAATGTAAATATTTTTATTGTAAATTTGTATTTTTACTTGCTTAGTTAAGCAATATTTGATATATTGTTTATAAGTAGAATTAAATAACATATAAAAATATTGAAAAGAAGTGATATTATGAAAATTTACTACTTTACACGAACAGGACGCAGTAAAAAAATTGCCGATAAAATTGCGGAATCTCAAGGCCTTAACGCAATTAAAATTGAAGATAATATTAATTGGAAAGGTGCCGCAAACTATATAAAAGGCGGTTATATGTCGTCTACAAAAAAAATAATTGACATTGAGTGCGAATTGCCAAGGGATAACGAAGAAATTATACTTGTTTTTCCTTTATGGGCGGCAACATTTCCACCTGCCATTCTATCTTTTATTGAAAACATAAAACGTGAAAACACAGTTGCAGTTGTAACGTCTTTAATGAACACATTAAAAGACAGAGATGGATTTAAAGCTATTTACGACCTTGTAGGAAAAGATATCGAAGCGCCAAAAGAGCTTTTAAAATAACATAATAATTTAAAACCGCCTGCTTAATTAAGCCGGCGGTTTTTATTTATAGCTTTATTAATTATATTTTAATATTATAAAAGCTAACATATTTTAAATTAAAAATAATTGTCAAATATCTAAAAGATTTTACTATTATGTTGCAAGAGCCACAAATAAAATATATAATAAAACAAAGAGAGGTGGCGTAAAAGTGAAAAATAATAAAATACTATATCTTGTACAATTATCTTTTTTGTCAGTAATAACAATATTAGTAGCGGCAACACCGCTTGGCTATATTACACTTGGCCCATTAAGTTTTACAATAATGGTTTTACCTGTTGCTATTGGTAGTTTAATTTTAGGCATGCCTGCCGGAATATTTTTAGGCTTGATATTTGGTATTACAAGCTTTATTAAAGCACCTACCGAGGCGCTTGGAATATTGTTACTTTCTTATAGCCTGCCACTATCTTTGCTAATTTGCATAGTGCCAAGAGTTATGGTTGGTGTTGTAGCGTCTATATTAGGAAAACTTGTAAAAAACAGCAATTCAAAAAATAATTTTGTAATTTTTTTAATAACCGGTTTTTTAGCAAGTGCCACAAACACTATTCTTTTTGTAACAAGCATTGATGTGTTTTGCGGGGAGCTTATTAAAAACGAATTTGGAGCTACTTTATGGTCAATAGCACTTATAGGCGGTATAATAGAGGCATTTGCTAATGCATTTTTAACTGCAGCAATTTCTACACCTATTTACGGTAAACTAAAAAAACAGTAATTTAATATACGCACCTTTAAAATTTGCAGTATGTTTATTAAAAAGTAACTATGCGCTTGTAGCTCAGCTGGATAGAGCAATGGCCTCCGACTTATCTGACAAATACGGCAGCGGTTGCAAATTTTGTT
>CAYJDK010000018.1:0-15957 GCA_964368905.1 uncultured Bacteroides sp. | reverse complement strand
GTATGTTTATAACGGTAATATTATAGAGGGCCTATGCCTAACATTTAATGATGGAGTTGTAGTTGATTATAATGCATATGCCGGTAAAGAGCACCTTGCAAAATTGCTTGAAACAGACGAAGGTGCACGCCACATAGGTGAAATTGCACTTGTGCCGGCATCCAGCCCAATAAACAAGAGTGGTATACTATTTTTAAATACCTTATTTGATGAAAACGCAGCTTGTCATATTGCGCTTGGTAGAGGCTACCCCGGCACTGTTAAAGACGGCGGCAATATGAACACGGCAGAACTTTTGCAAAAAGGTGTTAACGATAGTCTTATTCATGAAGATTTGATGATAGGCTCACCTGACATGAAAATTACCGGTATTACAAAAAATGGTGAAACAATATCTATTTTTGAAAACGGTGAATGGGCATTTTAACAGCTGTGTATTGGCATATTTTGGCACTTGCTATACAAATGGCGAGCCAAAAGCCGTAGTATTAAATGTTTATATTGCGCAAAGTTAGTATAAACAAAATAGGGCTTATGCAACAAAAGCCTTTTGTAATGTTTACAAAAGGCTTTTATTGTTAAATATTACTTTATTTTTTATTTATTGCTATAAAGGTTAGTACTTTTAACAAAATAAAAATTACAATATTATTAAAAAACAAAAAGGAGCACCAATACATGAGAAGAAAAGACAGACAAGTTTTAGAAAGTGACAAAATTGACGAAATTATCAATAATTGTAATTGCTGCCGTAGTTTTTTACTTTCATAGCGCTAAAGAAGGACGAAAAATAGATTTAATTAAAAAGTGTGGCAACGTAGGTTTTGAACTTGATACAAATTATAAAACTATTGGCGGTGAAATGGCAAAAGATTACACAGCACAATATCAAAGCGTAATTGGTACAGGTAAAATTAGCATAGTAAACGACTTTAAGGAAAAAACTGTTGCTTTTGATGCACTTATGTATAATGTTTCTAAGAAAAGAAATTGGGAAATAGCTGAAGATTTAATTAATATTACATGCATTTTTAAATTAGAAGTTTCACAAATTACTTGTAAGCAAAACATTGTTAAAGCCTAATGAATAACAAGTTATTCATTGCAAATGCTTTGCATTAATAACTAGCCTTAAACTTTAAAAATAAAACCCCACCGGCAAACGCCGGTGGGGTTTTTACTTATGTCAAATATAACCAAATACTGTTTATGCTGCCGGCGCCGCGTGATTTATTACGCAAGTTCCAAGAATTGTATCTTTTTTATAATATCCCACTGCAGACGGGCAAGCTGCACCTGCCGCTGCACCCGAACTTTGGCAAAAACGCATTGTAACTATATCGTCTGCTTGCTCAGTGTCCATAATCTCACGCCATGCTTTAATACCGGGGTGGCGTGAAGCACCTGCAATATAGTATCTTGACATTGAAACATTTTCGTCATATCCAAACCAAAAAGCGCCTGAATAATACGGGGTCATGCCTACAAACCAAATATCTTTATTTTCATTAGTTGTACCTGTTTTACCAATGCTCTCCATGCCCGCATCATCTGCAGACATGCCTGCACCTGTACCTGTAACCATAACGTCTCTTAATAGTCGGCTCATTATATAAGATGTATCTTCGCTAATGGCCTGTACCCTATTAATATCAGGTGTTAATACTACATTATTGTAAACATCTTCAACACTTGTATAAGAGTGTGGGCTATAAAATTGCCCGCCGTTGCCGTCCATTATATAAGCTGCGGCAAGGTCATACGGCGACATACCTGTTGAAAAAGAACCTAATGCCATAGGTGCAAGGTTTCTATCGTCAGGGTCAACTAGAGAGTCAATCTCAAGTGTTGTGTTTAAGAAAGTAAACATTTCATTTACACCAACATCACTGCCAAGCCACACTGCTATTGTATTACGTGAATCTCTAAATGCATCATAAACAGTGTTTGCCCCATACGTATAACCTGGCTCATAGTTGCTCGGCCATCCAACCGGCCTATTATCTGCATTTACACTTTCTGTTGTGTATGGTGTATCTATTCTTGTTGATGAATAATGTGCAATGTCATATTCAATTGCTAAAGGATAAACAGTTATGCCTTTAATTGTAGAACCTATTGCGCGCTCCATGTCGGCACCTCTGTTAAGTATTCTGTCTGCAGTTTTTGCGCCAAGGCCGCCAACAATAGCAGCTAGTTCACCTTCATAATTCACAAATGCTCCGGCTGCCTGAGTTCTAATAATGTTAGGTTCAGGCTCGCTGCCATCTTCTGTTGGTTCAGGCACATATCCGTCAGGCTCATATACTTGCTCGTATGCCGGCCAATGCTCGCCTCTAAAAAATACATCTTCCATTGTTGTTTGAAGGCTTGGTACCAGTGTTGAATATATGCGCACGCCACCGCTGTAAAGCCAGTTATACGCTTCGTCTTGAGTAACACCTTTTTGTTCCATATAATCTTCAACAACTTCGTTTATAAGTGTATCTGTAAAATAGCTGTTGTTTGATTGTGTTGCTGCATTTTCGTCTACCAATTCTTCAAATATTGTCAATGGCTCGTTTAGCGCATCTTCATATTCAGCCTCGCTTATATATCCATGTACATACATGTTATATATAACTTGGTTTCTTCTTACAAGGTGTTGCTCCGGGTTTGTTATTGGGCTATATGCCGTTTGGTTTTTTGTAATACATGCAATTGTTGCAGCCTCTGCTATTGTTAATGGCTCTACCCCATTTGCAATGCAATCATCTGTGCCAACGTACTTATTAAAGTACCTATTAGCACCTGCTTGAACACCACCAATATTACCGGTTAAACTAATTGTGTTAAGATATGCCTCAAAAATTGTATCTCTTGAATATCTATTACTCAATGCAAGTGCACGGAAAATTTCACGAATTTTCCTTAAATAACCGGCTGTACCCTCGTCTTCGGTATCGTCTGTAATATTTTTAATAAGCTGTTGCGTTATTGTAGACGCACCCTGCTTATCTCCACGCAAATAGCTACCTGTTAAAGAGTACGACACCTCGTTTAATATTGCGTAAATTGTACGCCTAATGTTAATGCCTTCATGTTCCCAAAACGTATCATCCTCAATGGCAACAAAAGCATTTTTAAGTGTGTCATCAATATTGTGCCAGTCAACCCATACACGGTTTTCCTCAGGGCTATCTAAAGATTGATAAAGCACCCATTCTTCTTGGCCTTGCTCATTTACATCTTTGTAGTAAATAAAACTTGTGTACGCAAGTTTTAAATTTTCAAGGTCAAGTAATGTGTCATCTCCTGCTGTTGTTTCAACAATATAAAGGCTTAAAAGCACTGCTATTGTTGAAAACGTAATTACACCAAGACAAAAACAAACTGCTATAAATTTAAAAAATATTATTAAAATACGCAAAAAAATGTTTGGCTTTTTCTTTTTTCTTTTTGCAGGTGCCTGTTTTGTATTATTTTGTGTATTTAAATTTGCGCTTGCCCCATTATTTGGGTTTTGCATTTTATTATTAGGTTCTATTGTAATCTCCTCCTAAATTTTAACATAACTCTAATCTTACTTATAAACTATATTATATTTAATTGTTTTTATCATTTTGTTGTTTTAATATATAAAAATCAACACATTTTTAAAACAATGTTAAATTATTAATATTTACCCTCATCAATATTATATTATAACACATTTTTTTTAATTTGAACATACATAATTGAAATTACAATAAAAAAATGTTGAAACAATCAAAAAAACTCTTGAAGTTTACTATCTTTAACTTACATAGGTACTTTCAAAAACACTTGTAATGAACATTATAATTGTTTTCACATTTTAATACAAGACAAAAAAGTTTACAAAAAGCTACAAAATTATTTTGTTTTATGGTAAAATAGTATTATATGCATAAAAATTAATATTTTTTAATGCGAGAGGAGTATTAAAGTGCAAGCATTGGAATATCCGTTTGACGGTACTTATATTTTACAAAAAAAGCGCAGTTTAAAACGTGAGCTTATTGCTAAAAATAATTTTGTTAATAAAAAAATTGCCATTATGAGCGGCTCTACTATTGGAGATATTAAAAATATATTAGAGCTTTTTTTGCTTAATCACGGTATTTGCCCTGAGTTTTATGTTGGTGGTTATTCGCTTTATTATGAAAACATTGTTTTTGACGATGGCGAGCTTGAAAATTTCAAGCCCGATATTATTTATATTCATACATCTGCACAAAATATAACAAATAGGCCTACACCATCCGATACAAATCAAGAGGTTGAAGAAAAGCTACAAGCAACTTATTCACACTTTGAAAGTATTTGGAAAGCAGCACAAAAATTTGCTTGTCCTGTTATACAAAACAATTTTGAGCAGCCTTTTTACAGAATAATGGGAAATATGGACAGCGTTGCATTACAAGGATTTGTTAATTTCACAAACAGGTTAAATGCTAAATTTGCACAATACGCTAATGAAAACGATAACTTTTTTATTAACGACATCCAATATTTAAGTGCAAGTGTGGGGCTTGAAAAGTGGTTTAACCCCACAACATGGTATGCATATAAATACAGTGTAGACACACCTTATATTGCAACATTATGCCACAGTGTTGCCAACATTATTAAAAGTATATTTGGCAAAAACAAAAAGTGTGTTGTGCTAGATTTAGACAATACTCTTTGGGGCGGCATTATAGGCGACGACGGGCCAAACGGCATACTAATAGGAAACGAAACACCTACAGGTATGGCATATAGCGAATTCCAGCTATATTTAAAGCAGCTTTCTTCTGTTGGAATTTTGCTTAGTGTTTGTAGTAAAAACGAAGAAAAAAATGCACTTGAAGGTTTTGAGCGAGAAGACAGCACTTTAAAGCGCGAAGATTTTGTTAACTTTAAAGCTAATTGGGAGCCAAAGCATATAAACATTGCTAACATTGCAAACGAGATTAACATAGGTGCTGATTCTCTTGTTTTTATTGACGACAACCCTGCCGAGCGTGAAATTGTAAGAACCGAACTTAGTGAGGTTTGTGTACCTGAGGTTACAGCTGTTGAAATGTATATTAGCGCCATTGATAAAGCAGGATATTTTGAAGTTACCTCGCTTTCTGAAGACGACAAAAGGCGCAGCGAAATGTATAAAGAAAACACAAAACGCGCAAACCTTGAGCAGTCTTTTGGCAATTACAAAGACTATTTGCTTAGCCTTAACGAGTGCGCAGAAATAAGCGCATTTACCGATGAATACTCAGAGCGAATAACCCAGCTAATAAATAAAACAAACCAGTTTAACTTAACAACTCGCAGATATACCGCCGCTGAAATTAACGAAATAACAACAAGCAACAACTATATAACTTTATACGGCCGTTTAGTTGATAAATTTGGCGATAATGGCATTGTAACTGCTATTATTGTTTCAATTAAAGAAAAAAATCATTTAATTTATGGATAATGAGTTGCCGTACCTTTAAACGCCATTTAGAATTTGCAATGTTTGATGAACTTGTTGAAATTTGCAAAGAAAAAGGCATTACTAAAATAAATGGTGCGTACTACCCTACTGCAAAAAATTTAATTGTAAATGATTTTTATAATAAAATAGGGTTTGAACTTGTTAGTGAAGACGACAAAAATAATAAGACATTTTTATTTGAAGACTTTGATAATTACAAAAACCTAAACGAAGTAATAAAAGTTAATTTACCTTAAATTTTACAATTTTAATTGCAATTTTTAAAATATTTATTTATTATATAATTATAACTTTATTATATTTGCACGGCAGTTTGCTTTAGTGCATAACATGCCTAAACTTTGTTGCCGCTAACAAATGTTTAATATTGTGCAAATATATGCGGCAGAATGGAGATTATTATGACACAAGAAGAAATTTTTAGCGCAGTGCAGGAGATTTTTCGTGATAACTTTGACGATGACGAACTGGAAATAACAAGAGAAACATGTGCAGATGACATTGAAGATTGGGATAGTCTTGAACAAATTAACCTTTTAACCGCAATGGAAAAAAAGTTTAATTTAAAGTTTAAATTAGAAGACGTACGCAACCTTGAAAATGTTGGTGGACTCATTGATTTAATTGTTCGTCTTACAGCATAATTTATAACAAGCTTATAAGGCAATTTAAGTTTATTATAAAAAGGTGCTTTACTAACAACTTGAAGTTGCCTATTTATAGGCAACTTTTCTTTTTAAACAACACACTTTTAAGGGGTTTTTATATGAACAGCTATACTATTACAGACATTAGTGTGGGAATGGAACACAGTTTTACTATGCAAGTTACAAGCGAAAAAATGGACTTGTTTCATTCTCTTACAGGTGATTGCAGCCCAATACATATGAGCGATGAATATGCACAAAGTAAAGGACATGCAGGAAGAGTAGTTTACGGGATGCTTGGTGGCAGTTTATTCTCAACATTGGCAGGTGTTTATTTGCCGGGCGAAAACTGTTTACTGCACAGCGTTGAATGTAAATTTGCAAAACCTGTTTTTATTAATGATGTATTAACCGTTAAAGGCAAAGTTACCGAAATAAACGACACGTTTAATTTTATTAAAATTAAAGCAAGCATAACTAACCAAGACGGAAAAACAGTTACAAGAGGCATTATTACAGCCGGTGTATCAAAGTAAAAATAAAGGAGTAATTTAATGGGCAACACTTATCTTATTACAGGTGCAAGTAGTGATATAGGCATAGCACTTATTAAACGCCTATATAAAGAAGGAGACACCTTTATAGTTCAAGGTTCACAAAGCATGGCAGGCTTAGCGCCGCTTTGCAAAGAATATAAAAATGCTATTAAAACATATAGCGTAGATTTAACGGATATTGACAAAGTGCAAACATTTATAAAAACTGTAAGTGATAACCACGCCACACCTACACATATTATACACTTACCTGCTTTAAAGGTAAAAAATGTTAAGTTTAAAAAATTTGATGAAGAATATTTTAATTTAGACATGAACGTTCAACTAAACAGCGCTATAAAAATATGCAAAGAATTTTTACCAAAAATGGCAAAAAACAAATATGGACGTGTGCTTTTTATGCTAACAAGCTATATTATTGGTATGCCACCAAAAAACACAAGCGCATATATTACTGTTAAAAGCGCCTTAGAAGGCCTTGCAAAAAGTTTAGCAGCAGACTACGCACCATTTGGTATAACAGTAAATTGTATTATGCCAAGCATGATACAAACAAAATTTTTAAGCGAAACGAGCGACTTGATAGTACAAGCAGCCGCAGAAGCCCACCCAATGAAACGCAACGCTACTGTTGACGACGTTGTACCTGCAATGGCATTTTTACTTAGCGATGAAGCCGCATATATAACAGGTGTGTCACTGCCAATTACAGGAGGAAGGGCAACGTTATGAGTACGTATGACTTTAGACTTTGCACCGCAGAAGAAAAACCGCGTATTATAGATTTTATGGATGATAACTGGGGTAGCAAACACCCATTATTACATGTAAATGAGTTTTTTGATTTTTATTACGATTCAAAAAGCGAACAATACAAAAGCGAGCCTTTGCGCCCTATACAATTTGCAGTTGCATGCGAAGATGAAAAAATAATTGCATTAGTTGGTTATATTTATACTTGCAACAATGAACCTTTTGACATATGGGTATCTATTTGGTGTGCTGTTAAAGGCAAAAACGGCATTGGCCTTGAGCTAATGTCGAAATTACCGGAGCTTACAAATTGTAGGGTTATGGCTTGTAATAACATTAGGCCAAAAACAATACCTTTTTACACATTTTTAGGCTATACTGCTGATAAACTTTCGCATTATTATCGCATTCTTGATAAAAAAGAATATGTGGTGGCACAAATTAATAATAAAAAAATATTAAAAGCCGGTGGCAGTGCTACACTTGAATTAATTAATACCACCGAACAATTGCAAAGCAGTTACGTATGTGACCAAAAATTTAAACCGTGCAAAGACTTATGGTATATTAAAAGACGATACTTTAATTACCCATTAAAAACTTATGAAGTTTACGGTGTAAGGCTTAATCAAAATAAAAGTAATTTGTACGATGCACTCTTAATTACACATACAGCTACATATAATGAAACAAACATACTGCGTATTGTAGATTATATTGGCAAACCTGATTTATTTGCCGAAGTTGGCAGTGCAATAAACAACGTTATGTTGCAAAAAAGCGCAGAATATGCCGATTGTTATTGTTATGGCATAAGTGAGCAAATATTTGAACTAGCCGGGTTTTGTAAAAGAGATGAAAACGATTTAAATATTATACCAAACTATTTAGACCCACCTGTTTTTGAAAACACTGACTATTACTTTTTTACAAGCAACGCCGATGACTTTACAATGTTTAAGGCCGATGGAGACCAAGACAGGCCAAATATTAAATGTGATTAATAATTTTAAAAAGCCACCTATATGCTATAAGCATATAGGTGGCTTTTTACGGTGCGCTCTCTATTATAAATTAGTAGTCGTTACGTTTTTTGCGCCTTAAGCGTAATAAGAATGTCAACACTAAAAATGCAACTATTGCAACTATCAGTACAATAACAACCCATCCGCTTCCGCCTTCTTCATAGCTTCTAACATCGCTCCATGCTGCGTCCATAGCACTGTTCATGTCGTCAGGTAGCACTTCAAATGTTTCGCATATTGCTAAAGTTTCATCACTTGGGTACATTAATTCGCTGTTTTTTGTTTCTTCGTCTAATAGCTCATACACGGCTGTGTGCGGTGTAGAATACCAAATATACTCTGTATTAGCAAGCGCAATTTGTGTTTCGCACATAAAGTTTATAAACATTTCTGCGGCCTCTTTGTTTTGGCTTGTTGCAGGCACACACATTGCGTCTATATATATATTTGATCCTTGGTGAGGAACAAACATATCAAGGTCTTCGTTAACGTCCATCATAGTAATTCCATCGCCTGCATAGTATGCCGCAATCGCAGCTTCCCCGCCTTGCATTTTATCAAACACTTCGTCCATAACGTAAGATTGTATTACAGGTTTTTGCTCTTTAAGTAAATCAGCCGCTGCATCAATTTCTTCAGTAGTTGACGGATTTAACGAATTACCTAAAATTTTAGATGCTATTGCAAAGGCATCGCGGCTGTTGTTAAACATTAAAATATCGCCTTCGTATTTTTCATCCCACATTAATTCCCAACCTTGTTCAAGGTCTGCTTCGTCTACCATTGTTGTGTTGTAAATTAATCCAACAACGCCCCACATATATGCTACTGAATATTTATTTTCAGGGTCATACGTTCTGTTTTTATAATTTTCGTCTATAAATTGTGCGTTTGGTATGTTATCAAAATCAAGTTCTGCAAGCATACCCTCGTTTGCCATGCGCCCAATCATATAATCGCTTGGTATAATAACGTCATAATCGCCGCCACCGCCGCTTATTTTTGCATACATACTTTCGTTTGTGTCAAAGTTAGTATAATTTACATCTATGCCGGTTAATGTTTCAAATTCTGCCACAACGTCAAGCGAGTCATCTTCTCCGTCTGAAATATACTCACCCCAGTTGTATACATTTAATACAACGTCTTGTCCTTCAAATTGTTTGTAATATTCTATGTCTGTATCAAGTAAATACTCAGGATCATTTGCAAACGCCACCGGTGTTACCATACATATAAATAATAATACTGCTGTTAATAGTGTAAAAATCTTTTTCATTAAAGTCTCCTTAATTTTAATTATATTTCTTGTTGAGCGGCCCATATGGCACGCTGTGTTTTTTTCTCTTGTGCACTTTCAATTGCGTTTGATATTAAAATTATGCTTAAAATAACTACAAACATAATTGTAGAAAGTGCATTTATTTCAGGGCTTACTTTCTTTTTAGTCATGCTATAAATTGCTATTGGCAATGTTTGCACTGTTCCGCTTGTAAAGTAAGATATTATAAAATCGTCTATTGAATAAGTTAAGCATATTAAAAAGCTTGAAAAAACCGCCGGCATTATTTCCGGTAATACTATTTTAAAAAATGCTTGTTTATGATTGCAACCAAGGTCTAGTGCAGCCTCGTAAATTCTTGTATCCATTTGGCGCAATTTTGGCACAACATTAAATATTACATACGGAACACTAAAAGTTATATGTGCAATTAAAAGTGTAAATAAACCAAAACTGTTAAACATAACTTCTGTGTTTAGCATGTTTGTAAAAAACGCCGAAACCGAATCATTAAAAACCACAAAGAGCAACATCATTGAAACACCTGTAACAATTTCAGGATTAATAACAGGTGCGTAGCTTAAAGACATTATTACTGCCTTAGAACGGTTTGACATTGCATGAATACCAAGCGAGGCAAATGTTCCGAGCAGTGTTGCTAAAATTGCGGAAACAAAACCAATTAAAAGCGATATTCCAAGACTTTGAAGTATCATTTCGTTCTCAAATAAGTTTTGGTACCATTTAAAAGAAAAAGCTGTAAACACTCCACGGCTTTTATTTTCGTTAAAGCTGTAAGCTATCATTACAGCTATGGGCAAGTACATAAAGCAAAATACTGCGACAATGTAACTTTTTGAATACCAGCGCATTTTCTTCATACCATGCCCTCCATATTCTCTGTATCAACTTTTGTAAAGCTCATGCATAATAAAACAATTAACATTAAAACAAGGCTCATTGCACTGCCCAAATTATAATTGTAGCTGTTGCCTAAAAATTGAAGTTCAATAAGGTCACCAATAAGCAAATTAGAGCCTCCACCAAGCATTCTGCTAATAATAAATGTAGAGATACTTGGAACAAATACCATTGTTATTCCGGTTGTAACACCGTCTAAAGACAAAGGTATTAAAACATTTAGCACAACTTTTATTGGGTTACCGCCAAGGTCTTGTGCCGCTTCTATAACACTGTTGTCAATTTTAAGCATTATTGTGTAAAGTGGCAGTATCATAAATGGCAAATAGTTATAAACCATACCAAGCACAACCGCGCCGGAAGTGTTTATCATTTCAAAAGGCCCAATACCAAATATACCAAAAAATCTGTTAATAATTCCGTTGTGTTCAAGTAAACTCATCCATGCATATGTTCTTAATAAAAAGTTCATCCACATTGGTAACATAACAAGCATTAACATCATTCTTTGACTTGACTCTCTCATGCGTGAAAGCATGAAACTAAGCGGAAACGCAATAAGCAAGCATATTACAGTTGCAGCTATTGCAAGTAAAATACTGCGCACAAAAACTGTTGTATATTGCGATAATTCCATTATGTTTGCAAGTGTAAACGCACCGCTTTTATCTGTAAAAGCAAAATATACAACTATGCAAAGCGGAACAAAAATAAAAACGGTCATCCATATTAAATATGGGCTTGCAAGAAGGCGCCTTTTCAACATCGACTACGCCTCCTCTTGTTTTCGCATTATGTGGATTTCATCAGGGCCTATCCTCATTCCTACCATTTCGCCTATAACAGCTGCCTGTGTTGAATGTATTAACCATAATGCTCCGGCACTTTTAACGTGCATTTCATAATGTACACCTTTGAAAATAACGTTTTCTACAATTCCTGTAAGTTGCCCTTGTATTGCAGGAACAATTTGTATATCTTCAGGGCGCACAACAACTTGTACTATTTCGTTGCGCTCAAAGCCTTTATCTACACAAGTAAATTCTTGCCCTGCAAATTCCACGTTAAAGTCACGCTGCATTATTCCATCTACTATATTAGATTCTCCAATAAAATTTGCTACAAACGCACTTTCGGGCTCGTTATAAATATCTTGTGGTGTGCCAATTTGCAAAATTTTACCTTTATCCATTACAACAACCGTGTCTGACATTGTAAGTGCCTCTTCTTGGTCATGTGTAACATAAATAAACGTAATATCAAGGCTTTGTTGTATTCGTTTTAGCTCTATTTGCATTTCTTTTCTTAACTTTAAATCAAGTGCGCCAAGCGGCTCGTCTAGCAAAAGAACTTTTGGGTGGTTAACAAGTGCTCTGGCAATTGCAACGCGTTGTTGCTGTCCTCCGGACAATGTTATTGTGTTTCGTCTTTCAAATCCTCTTAACCCTACAAGTTCAAGCATTTCTAAGACTAAACGCCTAATTTCTTTTTCCGGTGTTTTTTTAATTCTTAACCCAAAAGCAACGTTTTCATACACATTTAAGTGTGGAAAAAGCGCATATTTTTGGAACACCGTGTTTACTTGCCTTTTATAAGGCGGTAAATTTGTAATGTTTTTTCCACTAAAAAAAACACTGCCGGATTTCGGTTCAATGAAACCACCGATAACTCTAAGTGTTGTAGTTTTTCCACAGCCCGAAGACCCCAGAAATGTTACAAACTCTTTATCGTGGATATCAATACTAAGGCCGGATAAAATAGGCCTTCCGTCGAAATCAACAACAATGTTGTTTAATGAAACAATAGCAGAATTATTCAATTATTGCATCCCCCTTTGCGGAAATTTTCTCCGGTTCACTCTCAACTACCGAAGCAGATGCCAATTACGCCACCCCGCAAAAGGTTTGTTACACCGAAAAAAGCCTCAATTTCCGGCTACAGTAGCGCATACGGTCATCAGTTATAAGATGTAGCACTGATAACGTGCAAATGATACTATAAACGTTATTTAATTAATTGTCAATAGTTTTTAATAAAATATTAAATATATTTTGCAAAAATATTAAAAAATCTTTAAGCTTACAATTAAAAATTATATAAATTACATAAATATTGTAGTATTTATGTAATTTAATTATTTAACTTAACAAAAAACTGTAAGCCAATATTAAACGCAGCTGTTTTAATTATTATTAAACAAATTTTACTATTGACGTGATGATTAAAACACAATATAATATTAATGTTAAGTCTTAATTTTTTTGTTTTTTTTTAAATAGTTACTATTATTTTAGTGTTCTCAATATTTTTTAGTTCAACTAAATGCAATAAAATCGCTGGATTAGCTCACTTGGTAGAGCGCATCACTCGTAATGATGAGGTAACGAGTTCGACTCTCGTATCCAGCTCCAAAACGCCACAAACGTTACCGTTTGTGGCGTTTTTACTTAGCAAGTTAAAAAAACTCTTAATTGTAAAATTTTAAATATAATTTTGTTTGTTAATCGTATCAAATATATTAACATTCAACTGTTCAAGTTGTTTGTACCCTTGTTTATATACTTCATAAATTTCATCATAACGCCCTTGCGTGTTCTCTTGAGGCATTATGATTATATTCTCTGTTGTTAAAATGCCGCTAACTTCTTCAATCGATGCATAAGTCTTATCGCCTATTGCGGCCATCATTGCAGCACCTAAAGATGTAGCTTCCGGCTCATAGCATATCTCAATGTTTTTACCTGTAATATTTGCTTTAATTTGTTGCCATTGAGAATTTTTAGAACTTCCCCCTACAACACAAATATTGTTAATCTGCGTGTCAGATATTTTTTCGTGCATTTCAATAATCATACGGGCTTGCATACATAACCCTTCAAGCACCGCCCTCAAAAAATGGCGGTTATCCATATTATCACGTATACCTATAAACGATCCACTCATTCTTGCATCCCAGTGCGGTGCTCCGGCCCCGCGAAGGTGTGGATAATATATTAAACCTTGCTCTATTGCCTTTACATCAAGAATTTGATCTAAAACAAAATCCCAATCATATTTAGGCTGTTCTATCCCAAAAATTTTAGAAGAAGTAAAAAGAGAATAGCCCCAATCAAAGCTGCGGCCCGAAGCAATTATACCACCCCAAAGTAAGTATCTGTCTTTTTGTAAATACCTGCCTGTACGCTGGCCTTTAAACAACATGTTAGGCACTTTGCCTTTTTCTGAAATATATATAAACGTCTCTGCTGTGCCGGAACTGTCTAACATTTTATTTTGGTTAATTGCTCCGGCTACAATAGATGCCAGCGGATGGTCGTGCCCGCCTACCACAACTTTTGGCACGTTTTTCAATCCTACTTCTTTACATATCTCGCTGTTAACGTATCCAATAACAGTTCCGCTTTCAAGTATTTTAGGAAAAACGTCTACCGAAACATCAACTTCATTTAATATTTCTTGTGACCATTCATTTTTAACAATGTCAAACGCAAGCGTGCGGCTTGCCAGTGTATAGTCTGTTGCAACTTCGCCCGATAATTTAAACATTAAAAAATCTGACATCTGCAACCACTTATCCACTTTTTCATATATTCTTGGGCGATTTTCACGCATCCATAATATTTTTGCTAATGAAAATATTGGGTTTGCATCAAGCCCTGTAATAGAAAACAGCTTTTCTGCTCCAAATTTTTCTTTAATATAATTTGCCTGTTTCATACTGCGTGTATCATACCAAGTAATAATATTGTCTATAATACTTCCGTATTTATCAATGGGCACAACAGCCTCTGCCAAAGACGCAATTGATATTGCAGCTATTTCAACATTGTTTCTTGCAACTACATTTTTTATCAATAATACAAATTTATCCCACAACTCTTTTGCGTCATAATAACTATATCCTTCATCATCAATATGTGTAATTGTAGGGCAGCGTTCAATATCAACCATCTTCCCTTTTTCATCAAAAATAGACGCCTTCCAGTTAGTCGTCCCAACATCAAGAGCCATATAATATTTCAAGTTTTTCTACCCTTTCTAAATATATTTATTGGCAAATTTTGGCTACTGCATGCAAAAGTGCAAACCAAAAGCCATGGAATAACGTATTTAAATTATTAGTAGTAAAACCATATTTAAGCGTTGTTTAATTATTATTTTAAACGCAATAATATACTAAAGCAATGCTATAGCTTGCGATATTGCACTAACACCAATTAATTCTATATCACTAAATTCTTCTTTATTAATTTTTTCAACATTTTGTTTTGGCATAACAGCTTGCGTAAACCCCATTCGCATTGCTTCTTTAATTCTGTATTCGGCATTAGTAACATTGCGCACTTCTCCACCAAGCCCAATTTCACCAAACACAATCATGTCATCAGGCACTGTTTTATCTGTTAAAGCAGACACAATTGCCAAACAAACTGACAAATCACTAGCGGTTTCATCAAGTTGCAAACCACCCACTATGTTTATATAAACGTCTAAACTTCCAAGAAAATATCCTGCACGCTTTTCCAGCACAGCAATAATTAAATTCATTCTGTTATAATCAAAACCGGAGGCAGCCCTACGTGGAGTTCCAAAGCCTGTTTTTGTAACTAATGCTTGAACCTCTGACAGCACAGGACGCATTCCCTCCATTGTACATGCAACGCAATTCCCACTAATGCCAAGCGGTCTCCCGTTTAAAAGTAATCCCGACGGATTTTCAATCTCCTTTAATCCGCTATGAACCATATCAAACATGCCTATCTCGTTTGTAGAACCATACCTGTTTTTAACAGCACGTAACACCCTATATGGCAATGTTTTATCGCCTTCAAAATACAAAACAGTGTCTACTATATGCTCCATAACTTTTGGGCCTGCAATTGCACCGTCTTTATTAACGTGTCCCACTATAAATGTTGGTATTTCAGCGCTTTTAGCAACACTTTGCAAGCGCGCTGCACTTTCTTTTACTTGAGAAACACTCCCGGCACTTGAAGATAATTCCTCGCACATAACTGTTTGAATTGAATCAATAACAACCAGTGCTGGTTTTTTTTGTGTAATTAAATTGCATATAACATCAATATTTGTTTCAACGGCAACATCAATGTTATTACCATCAACTAAAATCCTATTTGCACGCAATTTTATTTGCCTTGCAGACTCTTCGCCTGTAACGTACAATACATTTTTTTGCTTGCTTACAGCACCACACATTTGTAAAAGAAGTGTTGATTTTCCTGCACCGGGCTCGCCGCCTATAAGCACAACACTTCCAAGTACAACC
>CAYJDK010000017.1:14157-16149 GCA_964368905.1 uncultured Bacteroides sp. | reverse complement strand
ATTATACAGTATACCGCGCTGTGCGCTTACATAACTTAGTTTTAATTTACAAATTCACACTTTTTACGTTTGCTTACATTTGCAAGTTTACACTTTTTACGTTCGTTTTAATTTACAAATTCACACTTTTTACGTTTGCTTACATTTACAAATTCATACTTTTTACGTTCGTTTTAATTTACAAATTCACACTTTTTACGTTTGCTTACATTTACAAATTCATACTTTTTACGTTTGCTTACATTTGCAAGTTTACACTTTTTACGTTTGCTTACATTTGCAAATTCACACTTTTTACGTTTGCTTACATTTACAAATTCATACTTTTTACGCATACATAAATTATTACATGTATCTTGCAAAACAAAATGTTTTTACAACCAATAAAAGTTTTTTGCCAAGCTTTTTTTCAAAAAAGCGGGGGTGGGTAATATTTTACCAAAATTTTGCAAATAATTCAACAAATAGTTATGTACAAACTGTAACTAAAAAAATAAATGTTAATAATTCCCACGGAAAAATGGGACTTATCAACACTTTCAACAGAGTTTTCAACAAAAAGTGTGGAAAACCCAGTATACTATGTGTAAAACTCTGTTGAAAAGTTGAAAACTTTTTTCTCTTAACCACTTAACGTAACACACAAAACAACTGCTATTTTACGCGCTTTTTTTGTCATTTTTGTCAAAGTTCGACAAATTATTTAACGTACCTACGCTATATGTTTGCCTTGTATTACTATTAAAAATAACACAATATTTTATACTATCTGCCTACTTCGCTTAAAACTAAACCCTCGTTATGGTCTTGCGCCCACGTAATGTTCCAAGCACTTGTAAATAAAAGCAATCTTCTTGCTTTAAAATCTTCAACTCTTTTCGTATCACTTGTTAAAGAAAGCTTTTTAACACTAAACGTATCGCTCTCTTCATTCTCAATCCACCTAATAAACCCATATGGCAACTTATTAATTCTTGTTTGCACACCATATTCATTTTTCAACCTATAATCAAGCACTTCTAGCTGTAACTCACCAACAACACCAACAATTACTTCTTCCATTCCGCCATCAAGCTCTTTAAAAATTTGTATTGCGCCTTCTTGTGCAATTTGCTCTATTCCTTTAACAAATTGCTTTCTCTTCATGGTATCAACTTGCGACACACGCGCAAAATGTTCCGGTGCAAACGTTGGTATTCCGTCGTATTGAAAAACAGCACGTGCATTTGTAATAGTATCTCCAATTGAAAAAATACCGGAATCAAAAAGCCCAATTATATCGCCGGCAAACGCTTCATCTACTGTTTCACGCCCGTCTGCCATTAACTGCGTACTTTGCGTTAACTTAATTTTTTTATTACTCTGCACATGCGTTACATCCATACCACGCTCAAACTTACCGCTTACTATACGTAAAAAAGCAATGCGGTCTCTGTGCGCTTTATTCATGTTAGCTTGTATTTTAAACACAAATGCCGAAAAATCCTCGTACTCCATTGGGTCAATAACAGCGGTTTCACACGCCCTTGCAAGCGGTGTAGTACTTAATTGCAAAAAGGCTTCTAAAAACGGCTCAACACCAAAATTAGTAAGCGCACTACCAAAAAACACAGGCGATAACTTCCCGCCATCTATCATTTCTTTATCAAATTCATAAGACGCGCCATCCAATAACTCAATATCATCTTTTAGCGTTGCATGTAAATTCTCGGTTAACAATGCATCCAAATCGTCGTCTCCCAAACGCGCAGATATTTTATCCACCTGCTGTGCACCAACTTTACCTGCATGCTCAAAAACAAGTATTTCTTTTTTCATTCTATCATAAACGCCTTTAAACTCACGCCCACTGCCAATAGGCCAATTCATAGCATAAGTTTGAATTCCTAAAACTTGCTCTAGTTCCTCAAGTAAATCAAATGGATTTTGCGCCTCTCTATCCATTTTATTAACAAAAGTAAAAATAGGTATTCCGCGCATAGCACATACTTT
>CAYJDK010000017.1:9226-14147 GCA_964368905.1 uncultured Bacteroides sp. | reverse complement strand
AAAATCTTGGTGTCCGGGCGTATCCAGTATATTTATACACCGCCCACTATACTCAAACTGCATTACAGACGACGTTACGGAAATTCCACGTTGTTTTTCTATTTCCATCCAGTCAGACACGGCAGCCCTAGCACCTTTTTTACCCTTAACTATACCCGCTTGTTGTATTGCGCCCCCGTATAAAAGCAGTTTTTCGGTAAGTGTTGTTTTACCTGCATCCGGGTGGGATATTATAGCAAACGTACGCCTTTTTTCAATTTGCTCTATTATATGTTTCAAGTTTATCTCCTTTAATATATGCTTTCTCTTTATTATTTTCCTTTAAAAAACTACTGTAACAATTAAATTAATCCTCAACATCTGCCATTTCTAAGCCTTTTTTAGGTTTTGGTTTTGAATCTCCGTGTTTTACAAACAACATTGTTATAAAACTTGCAATTACAAAAAAAGTTGCATACGGGAAAAGTATCCTCATGCTTATTTCATCCATTAACCAACCGCTTAATATTGGCGTTAATATTTGCGCAGACATACTAACAGTATAGTAATACCCTGTATATTTACCAACATCGTATCCACCGGAAAGCTCAACTACCATTGGGTAACTGTTAACGTTAATAAATGCCCAGCCAAAACCTGCAAAAATAAAAAATATGTATACCGTTAACGTAATACTTGTAAAGAAAATACCGGCCGTAAACGCAGTGGCAAGCATAACTATGCCAATAAGTATAGTCTTTTTACGCCCTATGTTAGAAGATATTATACCTACAGGTAAATACGCTAGAATTGCAGCAGCAGTACACGCCAAAAGTACGTTTGCGTAGTTTCCGCCAAGTATAGTAGAAGCATAACGGCTAAATGTTGAAACAACTGCGTTATACCCAAAAAACCATAAAAATATACTTGCAAGTATAAATAGCAAACTTTTAAATACAGGTTTAGGAAGTTTTTTATGGTTAGTTTCAACGCTATCATTTTCGTCTTCTTTTTTATAAATTCCCGCCGCCTCAGATTCTTGTTTCATTATTTCAACGCAAAGTGGCTCTTTAATCTTCCAAAAAAGCAGCGCAATACACATTGCCATTACAACGCCCAAAACCACAAACACTTGTAAGTACATTGGGTTTTGCCCTGTTGTTGGGAAAACCGACATTGTAATTAACATTAAAATACCGCCTGTTGCTCCCATTAAATTTATTATTGCGTTACCTTTACTTCTTAGCGGTTTTGGAGTAACGTCCGGCATAAGGGCAACGGCAGGGCTCCTGTATATTGCCATTGCTATAAGCGAAAGCCCAAGCCCAACCAAAAACAATACAAGGTTATTTTGGCTTTCTCCTATTGGCATTAAGAACATTACACATATTGCAATAAAACTGCCTACAAGTATATAAGGCATACGCCTACCTATGTGTGTGCGCGTAGCATCGCTTAATTTACCAAATATCGGCAACATAAACAATGCAAGAACATTATCAAGCGCCATAACAACGCCTATGTTTGTATTTGTCATTCCAAATGTTGACTCTAAAATTAGCGGAATAACAGTGTCGTAAACTTGCCAAAAAGCAGAAAGTGACATAAATGCAAGCCCAACAAAAACTGTACGTTTATAATTTAATCTCACAAAAATACCTCCGTATATTAATGCTAATAATATTTTTATTCTCTGCAGGTTATATATTTTTTAACCACACAGTTGTTTTCTATTTTACCACGTTATTAAAAAACTTACCACAAAAATTTGTGTAAAATATTTTTAATTTTTTATATTCTTCCTTTAGTTTCTTTATATTTTAAAGGAGACACACCTGTTATACTCTTAAACACTTTTGTGTAATAACTTTGGTCTTCAAAGCCCATAATTTGTGCTATGTCAGACATTTTCATGTTAGGCTTTAACAAAAGCGGTTTGCTTTTTTCAACTCTTAACCTATTTACATATTTGGTAAACGTTTCTCCTTTTTCACGCTTAAATATCCTACTAAAGTACGACGGCGACAAATAAACAATATTTGCTACGTCTTCAAGCTTTATTTTTTGCGTGCAATTTTCACGCAAATACATATCCGCTTTTCTCATAACGTCGGCGTGTTTTATATCTATATAACTAAAAACATTATCCATAAACTTGTTCATAGCGCCAACAAGCCACGTGCAAAGCGTATCCGGTGTATTTAGGCTTGGTATTGTGTCCATATATCCTTGCGTTAAGTTTAATGTATACGCCGGGTCTGCGCCGGAGTCTATAGCCGTGCGCGATATTAAAACAAGCAATTCATATATTCTTGCTTTAACCGCAGCAAGGTCTCCTCCGCTTGAAAAAAATATGTACCCAAAAATTTCGTTTAAATGCTTTTGTGCGTTTTTTCTGTCAGAACTTGCAACGCTGTTTAAAAGTTCTCGCTCTTTATCAAACGGATATGGTTTTTTTGCTGTTTGCCCTTTTAACTGTGTAATATAAGCAGATACCTGCCCTTGTATTGCACTGTCGTCTTGCGTTTGCAGCATACTGCTTGCCTTGTATATGTTGTTTATAAAACCTGTTGACATAAATAAAAGTGTAGATAAGCTATTAACTTTTTCAACAGGAATATATGGTATTTTGTGCAAAAGCCGTATTACGCTTTCTTTTTCTTGCCTGTTTAAGTTCTCCATTTGTGCCAATTCATAGTCAATATACTCTTGTATGTCTACCATTAAAATAGGCCCTGCCGTTATGTATGCAGCGCCGCCCTCTTGCGCAAATATAGGCGAAACAAAACAAGTTAGCCCCATATTGCAAAAATATATGTATTTGCCGCCAAACCTCTCCGATTGCTCCATGCTGTATATGTTTATTTTTGCGCATTGTTCTTTTTTTATTTTTGCCTCTGCGCATATTTCACAAGCAGAGCAACCATATCCACTTTCACTAATAACATTTCCGCTTAAATCATAAACTGTGCAGCCAAGCCCCCCAACAGTTGAAAACGCCTGTGCACATTCATTTGTCATCTTAAAAATTAGCTCTTGGTCGTTTTGCACTACTACCACCTCTTAATTTTGTATTAATCTCCTACTAAAAAGCGTTTATTTTTGGTAAAATTTTGTCATGTATTAATTTTATCCAAAAAATGTGCAAGTGTCAATAATTATTGCGCAAAAAAATACCAAACACAGCAAAAAAATACAATAAAAGCTTGTTTTATTGTTTTATACTTGTTGCACGCAGCGGTATTAATTTTATAAACACACATTATAAAATTAAATGCACACTATGTGCACTTATTAATAAAAGCCGCAACAATTATTAATATTTTTTACGGAGGATTTTACAATGAGCATTTTTAACGAAATTTCTGAAAACCTACAAAAAGGTAAAGCTAAAATAGTAAAAGAACTTGTGCAACAGGCAATAGACGAGGGCCATAGTGCACAACTAATATTAGAAGAAGGCCTTTTAAGCGGCATGGGTATAATTGGCGAAAAGTTTAAAAACAACGAAATATTTGTGCCTGAAGTGCTTGTAGCCGCACGTGCAATGAACATGGGCGCACAACTATTAAAACCATTACTTGCAGAAAGCGGCGTTAAAGCAACAGGTAAAGTTTGTATTGGCACTGTTAAAGGAGACTTGCACGACATTGGTAAAAACCTTGTAAAAATGATGTTAGAAGGCAAAGGCCTTGAAGTTATTGATTTGGGCACAGACGTGTCTCCTGAAAAATTTGTACAAACTGCTATAGATGAAAACTGCCAAATTATTTGTTGTTCTGCTTTGTTAACAACAACAATGGGCATTATGCAAGAAGTTGTTAAAGAAGCCGAAAAAGTTGGTATTCGCGATAAAGTAAAAATTATGATAGGTGGAGCACCTGTTACACAAAACTACTGCGACCAAATTGGCGCAGACGTATTTACACCTGATGCCGCAACATGCTCTGACGTTGCAGTAAAGCTTTGCACAGCATAGAATAAATAACCGCATTATTTAACGCAGGCGCATTATACAAGTAATTTGTATTAAGTTAATAATTATTTATTAACTAATAAATATAATAAATTTGATAAATATTAATAGCACAGCTACCCAAGGTTGATTTTTGCTTTTTGTTTTATTTAGCATAATAGTTTTTATTACATAGCCGGCCACTTTTTATAAAGCAGGTTATGGTTGTGTATAAAAGCCAGCTAAATTTTCAAAGTTTATGTTGTAATAAATTTACATGCTTGCAAAACCTTTGGTTTATACATAAAGTATGCGCATAAAGTCAAAAAAATTGGTTTTATGCCTACCTGCTTTGGGTGGCTTTATTTTGTTATACCTTGCAAAATATTTATCGACAGTTTTGTTATGCCAAAAAATAAATTTACATACAAGAAAGGGTCACAATTATGTCTACAAACATGACACCGAAAGAGTTGCTTTTTGCAACACTGCGCAACGAAAAAACACATAGGGCACCATGGGTTCCTTTTGCAGGAGTACACGCAGGCAAATTAACAGGCGTTGATGCAACAACAGTTCTTACAAACGAAGACGAGCTTGTAAAAGCATTACTTGAAGTTAACAAACTTTATAAGCCTGACGGACAGCCTGTTGTATTTGATTTGCAACTTGAAGCCGAAATTTTAGGTTGTGATTTGCTTTGGGCTAAAGATGGCCCTCCAAGTGTTGCATCGCACCCACTTGCCGAAACAATGACAGTTCCCTGCGAGTGCACATTACCAACACCTGAAAGCGGACGTATGCCGCTTATATTAAATGCTATGCGCCGTATGAAAAAAGAAGTTGGCGATACAACGGCACTTTATGGCCTGTTTTGCGGACCTTTTACGCTTGCAAGCCATTTGCGCGGTAATGATATTTTTATGGATATGTTTGACGATGACGAATATGTGAAAGATTTGCTTAATTTTTGTGTAGAGTGCGGCA
>CAYJDK010000017.1:5799-9216 GCA_964368905.1 uncultured Bacteroides sp. | reverse complement strand
CAAACGAATGACAGACATGTTTGTAGACGCAGGCATGGATGTTATTGCTATAGTAGACCCACTTGTTTCACAAATATCAAGCGACCATTTTGAAGAGTTTTTATCTGAACCGTTTTCAGAACTTTTCAGATATATACGTGAAGATAAAAAAGTATTTTCGTCGTTTTTTGTTTGTGGTAATGCAACGCGTAACCTTGAGGTTATGTGCTTAACAAAGCCTGATTCTATTTCTGTTGATGAAAATGTAGACATTATGGCTGCAAAAGAAATTTGTGATAAATATAATGTAGTAATAGGTGGTAACATTCCGCTTACAAGTATTATGTTACATGGTACACAACAAGATAACATGAAATTTGTTGTAGATATGTTATCTAAAATTGATGAATACAAAAACTTTATTGTAGCACCGGGGTGCGACATGCCGTACGACGTACCTGTTGAAAACACAATTGGTGCAACACAGGCCGTTTTAAACACGCAAGACGTTGCAAAAATGGTTGAAAATTATGTTAGCGACACATTTGATATTGAAGTTGATTTGCCAGACTATGATGCACTAATTAAACCACTTGTTGAGGTGTTTACGCTAGACAGCGCAACGTGCGCCGCTTGCACTTATATGATGGGTGCCGCAAATGTTGCAAAGCAAACATATGGCGATGAAATTGATGTTGTTGAATATAAATTTACCGAAAAAGAGAATATTGCACGTTGTGTAAAAATGGGTGTTAAGAATTTACCTAGTATTTATGTTAACGGAGAGCTTAAATTCTCGTCTATTATACCGTCTAAAGAAGAGCTTGAAGGCGTTATAAACGAGGCTAAAAAATAATTATATGGTACAATTTTATCTTGTAACCGGTTTTTTAGGGGCCGGAAAAACAACGTTTTTAAAAAACTTTTTGCGCATGCTTTTTCCGTATCGCATACATGTTATTATTAACGAATTTGGCAAACAAGGTGTAGACGGCACTTTAATTAAAGAAGTTGGTGCAGTGCTTGATGAAATTAACAATGGGTCTATATTTTGTTCTTGCCGAATTGATAAATTTGAGCATGTGTTGCAAAATGCAATTGATGCAAAACCCGATGTTATTGTTGCAGAGGCAAGCGGCCTTGCAGACCCCACAAGTGTGCGCCAAGTTTTACGTAAGTTTGATAAAATAGATTACAAGGGAAGCATTTGTATTGCAGACGCCGCAAGACTAATGAAAGTTTACGATACTGCTCAAGTTTGTAAAAGGCAGTTAGCCGTTTCTTCTTTGGTGCTTTTAAATAAAACAGACGCAGCCTCTAAAGAGCAATGTGATGTTAGTATGTCTTTAATACAAAGCGCAAACCCTGCCGCCCATATTGAGAAAACTCAGTTTGGTAACATTGAAAAAGAATGGTTAAGCCATGTTGTGCCAAGTGTAGATATTGAAGGTGCTACTATAAAAAAAGATATTACATTACAAAAGTTTACACTTAATGTTAGTGAAAACATTGATAAAACGGCATTAAAAAGTATTTTAACCATGCTTGCAGACACAACTTACAGAATGAAAGGGTTTGTTAAAATTGTTGGCGGTACTTTCCACGTTGACTGTACCGGCCCTGACATACAAATAAAAACATGGGAAAAAGCAGCTAATAACAAAATTGTATTATTAGCCGGTAAGGGTATGCCGCTACGTAAAAGTTTAAAAAAAGTGTGCGAATGGTACTCACAATCAGTTTCAATTGAAAAGGAAGTGTAGTTTAAATGTTGCAAAGTAATATTGAAAATATAAAAGACACCTTGCAAGAGTTTGGTGCATTTAAAATTGGCGTTGTTAATGTAAGTGACATAGTTTTTGATGAAGGTTTTAGAAAATTATGCGAAAGTAATGCCTGTGGTAAGTTTGGCAAGTGTTGGGCTTGCCCGCCACATGCCGGGGATATTAAAGACCTAATTGAGTTTGCAAAAGAGTTTGATAGCGCTATTATATACCAAACTGTTGGAGAGCTTGAAGATAGTTATGATTTTGAAGGTATGATGCTTGCCGCAGATGTACATAATAAATTAACATTGAAGTTGCAAAAACATGTGCGCAATTTAGGCATGGATAACGTTTTGCACCTTGGCGCAGGCGGGTGTAAAGTTTGCGAGGAATGTTCTATTATTATAAACGAGCCATGTAGGTTCCCTGATACTGCACTAAAAAGCCTTGAAACTTTTGGTATTGACGTTTCTCAGCTTGCAAAGTTAGCGGGAATGAATTATATTAATGGGCAAGATACAGTTACTTATTTTGGCGGGTTTTTTTATAAAAATTAGCATATATTTTATATTTTTTGAGAATACTGCTTTAATATTTAATGCTGTTAATATTATTTTTAACGCTTTGTTTAAATATTTTAGCAGTTTCTCAAATGTTTTTTGTTTGTGGTTTAGTTTTGTATTGACTTTGTATTATAAGTGTGCTAATATATATGTTGTGTTAAATTTTAATATGGAGATGTGTCCGAGTGGTTTAAGGAGGCGGTCTTGAAAACCGTTAGCTGTAACAGGCTCGTGGGTTCAAATCCTACCATCTCCGCCAGCAGCGTAACGCTGCACCCAATAGACATCGAGTAACGCTCGGTGTCTTTTTTTGTTCATCTCCATTTTCAAGTGGTTCCTATAATAGCACTCACGCCAGCAGCGTAACGCTGCACCCAATAGACATCGAGTAACGCTCGGTGTCTTTTTTTATTTTTGTTTATATATTAAAGTGCTTTTTATAACCGCATTCCCTTCACTTTAGGTAAACTACGCATAGTTTGCCTTCGGTTTTTACAATTATATAAAAGTCATTGCGCATAATAAAACGCTTAAACAAGCTTTAACTTAAAAGCCTGTTTAAGCGTTTTTTGTTTTTTAAGTTATTGTAAAAAATTTAAAAATACAAATTATAATTTACCTTTACGGTACATTATTACGGCAATGCCTATTGCAAGGGCGCCAGAAACAAGCACAAGCATTGACACGCTACCTATTAAACTTGGCACAGCCATAAATAGCACGCACATTAACAATAATGGTAAAACTGCTATTTTTATGCCTTTTGAATAATACTTAAAAGCCAACGCCCCAAAAAGTGCCGGCACAACATTGTCAAAAGCAGGGCTTAAAACCTCGCTTTGTAAAACCGGTGTTAATGGCGCTAGCGCAAACACGCCAATTGCAAGCACAAAAATATTTACAAGGCTGCTTGTTGCAACAGATAATGTAGAAACAATATCGTTTTCCGGTGTGCCTATTGAAGTATTGCATATTTCTCGTGCATTTGCCGCGCAAGGCACTTTTAAATTAATTAAGTTGCCTGTAACAAAAGCAAGGTAACTTGCACCGCTTCCAAGCATTGGTGCGTACACCAAAAATTCCACTACTCCCGATGTCCAATATATTAT
>CAYJDK010000017.1:0-5789 GCA_964368905.1 uncultured Bacteroides sp. | reverse complement strand
AAACCCTAATGTAAACGCGCCCCAATCAGGCCCGATGCCTAAAACAATTCCAAACGCAATAGGTGCTGCCATAAGCAATATTATTGCCGCTACAGTACCTATTTTTCCTATAAAATGCACACTGCTATTATATTTATTTAAAAACTCTTTCCTTTTTTGCTCATTGTTTATTAAATCTGTTTTTATATTATCCATAATAATTTTCCTTTCTGCCATTGTTTGTTGTTGGCTTTTCCTTTTTTATAAAAGGCTACCAAATAATATTGCCGTTGCCATGCCTATAAGCATGCTAGCGGCAAGAGAAAAATTATCAAGCCACGTTTGCTTTTTTACCCTTGCAAAATACTCAAAAACGCCCATTGCCATAGCAGAAATAAACGCTACCATCAACGGTACCCAGTTGCCTGTACTTGTGCCAACCCCCAAATAAGAGCCTATATACGCACTTACAAGGCCTATAAACATTGCAGTAAACACAATATCTCCAAGCGGTTTGCGCTCTTTAGTGCTCTCTTGTGTTTTTGTGGTGCTTTCGCCGTTACTTTCTGCATTGTTTTTTTGCACTTTTTTCAAATATGCTTTTAAAAAAAACACACAAAGCAATGCACCAATTAATATACCTGCCGTCATTACAAGTGCTATTGTTACAAACATTTGCGCTGTCATTGCCTCGCTGCCAAGCCCTTGCTCCATTCCGGCTGCGCGTGCGGCTATGTCTGCAACGTTTGTTTCATAATGCAAAGAGCCAATAACACTAAGCCTTAACCACGGTAGCGGTATGCCTAAAGACCCGCTTAATGCTATAACCCCCAATAATATTGAAACACTTGGTAAAAGTGTAAACGTTGCGCTGCTTGTTACGGCACGGCGCAATGTTTTTTTGTCCATTCCAAGCGCTATGCCTGCACGGTAACTTTTAACAAGGTATATTGCGCAAAATATTGCAAGGCAAAATACAACCGTGCCCGCTATTAAAAAAAGCGGTAAACTATTTAATAAAGTCATTAAATCCATGTTTTGTTATCTCCTTTATTTAAAATTATAATTTTTAATTTATAATACCGGATAATGCCAATAATGGTTAAAGTAAACGTTTTTTCAAATTATAGCATTTAATTAATTAACTAAACGCTATTTAAAAAATATTACACAAACTTGTTTTAAAACGATAATTAACATTATTTTTGCTTTATGCTCAAATCACATTATATTACATTATATATAAAAAAACAATGTTTTAAGCCGTTATATGTGCTAATTGTTAAATGTAAAATATTTTACATTTATTTAACATAACTATGATATTACATTTTACACTGGGCTGATAAAATAATTATCGTAGGCAAGACCTACATGCTTGTTTTAAAGGCCACACAAGTAAACTTGAAAGGCAATACAAGCTTAATTTTGTCAAAATCCAACAAATTAGGATTTTAATATTTAAACATTTAAATAATAAGGAGAACAAACATGAAAAAGATTTTAGCATTAATTTTAGTTTTAGTACTTAGCCTTGGCTTAATGGTAGGCTGCGGCACACCGGCAGAGGAAACAACAACAGAAGCAACAACAGAAACAGCAACAGAAGAAACAAATGCAACTTCAGAATTAGAGGGAACAGTTGCCCTTGGCGGTTCAACAAGTGTTGAAAGCGTAGTATTATCTGCAATGGAAGTATTTATGGCAGAAAACCCAGGCGTTACAGTTACTTACGACCCAACAGGTTCATCAAGCGGTGTTAAAGGCGCAATAGACGGCACATTAGACATTGGACTTGCAAGCCGTGACGTTAAAGACGAAGAAGAGACAGAAGGTGCACTTGGCACAGTATTTGCAATTGACGGAATAGCAATTATTGTACACCCTGACAATGCAGTTGAAGATTTAGCACTAGAAGACATAACAGCAATTGCTAACGGAACAATTACAAACTGGAGCGAAGTTGGCGGCGCAGATGCAGAAATAGTTTTAATTGGACGTGAAGCAGGCAGCGGTACACGTGACGGATTTGAAAGCATTGTTGATGTTGACGAGCCTGTGTATCAAGAAGAAATTAACTCAACAGGCGGCGTTATTGGTTCTGTAACAGGCAACCCAAATGCAATAGGTTACGCTTCTCTTTCAGCAGTAGATGAAAAAGTAAAAGCACTTACAGTTAACGGTGTAGCTGCTTCAGAAGCTACTATCCAAGACGGCTCTTACCCTGTACAACGCAACTTTAACTTTGTTACAATGGCAGACGGTGAATTATCACCACAAGCACAAGCTTTTTATGACTACTTGCTAAGTGCAGACGCAACTGAGCTAATTGCTAACGCAGGCGCAGTACCTCCTGTAGCTTAATTGTTAAAAAGCTTTATGAAACAGTAATGTAAAATTTAAACTTCATGCGTATAAAAAAGCTTACAGCTTTTGCGCATGAAGTTTTAAGTATTTTATAATTTTAGCTATATCTTTTTTAATTTTCCTTATATTTTGTTTAAAGGCAATATAATAATTGTTTAATATATAAACATATTTTACACTTTAATTTTATTAAGAGGTGAATTTTTTGAACTTAAAAAAAGCTATTGAAAAAATAATGAATGTTATTTTTTTCATATGCGGAATGGTGTCAATAGCTGCAGTTGTGTTTATAACTGTTTACATGATAATATCCGGCATACCTGCAGTTATGGAAATTGGCTTTACAAACTTTGCGTTTGGCCAAGAATGGAAACCAACTGCAAGCGAGCCACAATTTGGTATTTTACCGTTTATTTTAACAAGTATTTACGGCACAACAGGTGCAATTATTATTGGTGTTCCAATAGGGTTACTTTGTGCAATATATCTTTCAAAAATTGCCAACAAAAAAATTGCAAAGGTAATACGCCCGGCAATAGAACTGCTAGCCGGTATACCCAGTGTTGTTTACGGCCTTGTTGGCATGATGGTTTTAGTGCCATTTATAAGAGAAACTTTTAATTTGCCAAGCGGCGCAACGCTTTTTTCTGCCATTATAGTTTTAGCTATTATGATATTACCAAGCATTATATCTGTTAGCGAAACATCTTTGCTTGCCGTGCCACCCGAGTACGAAGAAGCAAGTTATGCACTTGGTGCAAACAAAATTGAGACAGTGTTTAAAGTAAGCGTACCGGCTGCAAAAAGCGGTATAGTTGCAAGCATTGTGCTTGGTGTTGGGCGTGCAATTGGCGAGGCAATGGCAGTTTTAATGGTTGCCGGCAATGTTGCAAACATGCCACAATTGTTTGAAAGCGTGCGCTTTTTAACAACTGCCGTAGCAAGCGAAATGGCTTATGCCTCCGGCACGCACGAAGACGCACTTTTTAGCATTGCGCTTGTTCTTTATTGCTTTATTATGCTAATTAACGCATTTTTAAACTACTTTTTGAAAAAGGAGAAAAAAGCATGAGTCATAAGTTAAAACGCAAACTGTTTACAAGTTTTTTTAACAGCATTATATATATAAGCGTGTGTTTTACAGTTGTGCTTTTAGTTGTGTTAATAGGGTATATATTTTACCGTGGCTTGCCACATATAAATTGGCAGTTATTATCAACAGCACCGGTTTATACAAAAGACACTATAGGCATTTTACCAAATATTTTAAACACTCTTTATGTAATTTTTTTAACGCTTTTAATTGCACTGCCCCTGGGTGTTGGCTGTGCTGTTTATTTAACAGAATACGCAAGCAACAAAAAATTTATTTCTGTTGTAGAATTTACA
Source organism: uncultured Bacteroides sp. (assembly GCA_964368905.1). Lineage (GTDB taxonomy): Bacteria > Bacillota > Clostridia > Oscillospirales > Ruminococcaceae > Ruthenibacterium. Next base: position 2,054 of record CAYJDK010000017.1, on the reverse strand, counting down.
ACCGAAACATTAGCCGGCATACCAAGTATTATTTACGGGCTTGTTGGTTTGCTGTTTTTTGCTAGGTACCTTGGCCTTAAAGTTAGTTTAATTGCAGGTTGTTTAACTATGGTTATTGTTATTTTGCCAACCATTATAAGAACAACACAAGAAAGCTTAAAAACTGTTCCTATAAGTTACAGAGAAGGAGCGCTTGGAATTGGCGCTACAAAATGGTATATGATACGTACTATTGTTTTGCCGTCGTCAATAAACGGTATTGTAACAGGCTGCATACTTGCAATTGGGCGCATTGTTGGCGAAAGTGCCGCGCTTTTATTTACCGCCGGCGTTGGTACAACTATTGCAAACAACGTTGTGCAAGCATATAAAACAGGCGGCGGAACATTATCTGTTGGGCTTTACATGTATGCCGCAGAGCGTGCAGAATTTGATATTGCGTTTGCTATTGCCAGCATTTTGCTTATTTTAGTGTTTTTTATAAATGTTACAACAAAAGTAACTCAGCGCTTTTTTAATAATAAAAACAGCAAATAATTGCTTTGCTATATTAAAATATATTAAACATTTTGACATTTTTGTTTTAGGCTGATATGCTACATATAAGCAATTAGGTTTAAAGCATTAACAGAGAGGAATATACATATGGTTACAGACACAAATCCGTCTATTGTATGTGCAAATAATTTAGATTTGTATTATGGCGAATTTCAAGCACTTAAAAAAATAAACATGAATATCCCAAGCAACCAAATTACGGCGTTTATAGGGCCGTCCGGTTGTGGTAAATCTACATTTATTAAAAGTATTAACAGGATGAACGACCTTGTACAAGGCGTGCGAATTGACGGTACTATTACATATAAAGGCAACGATATTTATGCTAAAGATGTTGATGTTACACAGCTTAGAAAAAACATAGGTATGGTTTTTCAAAAACCTAACCCGTTCCCCATGAGCATTTACGATAACGTTGCTTACGGCCCACGCTTACATGGCACACATTCTCGTGCACAGTTAGACGAGCTTGTAGAAACAAGCCTTAAAGGTGCCGCTTTGTGGGACGAAGTTAAAGACAGGCTTAAAAAAAGCGCACTTGGGCTTTCGGGCGGGCAACAGCAAAGGCTATGTATTGCACGTGCACTTGCCGTGCAGCCGGAAGTATTGTTAATGGACGAACCCACAAGCGCACTTGACCCTATTTCTACACTTAAAATTGAAGAGCTTGCGGCCGAGCTTAAAAAGAAATATACAATTATTATAGTTACACACAATATGCAACAAGCTTTGCGTATTTCAGACAATACTGCTTTTTTCTTGCTTGGAGAAGTGGTAGAATATAATGATACACAGGCAATGTTTAGTTTGCCACAAGACAAACGTACAGAAGACTATATAACAGGAAGGTTTGGTTAATATGCGAAGTAAATTTGATAGCCAGTTGCTACATTTAAAAAAAGAACTTACTTACCTTGGTGCACTTTGTGAAACAGCAATTGCAAAAGCAGGCAAGGCACTGCAAAATGCAAGTAGCGACAGTTACGCTACTATGCACCTGGAAGATGATGAAATTGACCGTAAGGAAAGAGAGATAGAAGCTCTTTGTATTAAACTTTTATTACAACAACAACCCGTTGCTAAAGATTTGCGCCAAATATCCGCAACGCTTAAAATGATTACAGACATGGAGAGAATTGGAGACCAAGCAGTTGATATTGTTGAAATAATAAGCATGGGCAAAATTTTACCAAGTGTTAACACAACACACTTGTACGATATGGCAAACGAAACAATAAAAATGGTAACAAACAGTATTGACGCCTTTGTTAAACAAGACATTGAACTTGCAAAAAGCGTAATAGACATGGATGATATTGTAGACGAACTTTTTGTAACGGTGCGAAACGAGGCATTGTTGCTTGTTAAAAACGACAGTGAAAACAGCGAGATGGCTCTTGACATTTTAATGATTGCAAAATATTTTGAGAGAATTGGTGACCATGCAACCAATATAGTCGAATGGGTTGTTTTTAGCATTACCGGAGACCATAAAA
>CAYJDK010000016.1:11064-16423 GCA_964368905.1 uncultured Bacteroides sp. | reverse complement strand
ACACGAGCAAGGAAAGGCATGTATTATTGCTGTTAATAAGTGGGATGCAGTTGAAAAACACGATAAAACAATGGATAAACAACGAAAGATACTTGAAAAAGATTTTGGGTTTATGTCGTATGCGCCTATAATTTTTATTTCTGCAAAAACAGGGCAGCGTGTAGATAAACTTTTTGAGCTTATAAAAAGTGTAGACGACCAAAATGCAATGCGTATAACAACAGGTATGTTAAACGATGTTTTAGCAAGGGCAACCGCAAGGGTTCAACCGCCAAGCGATAAGGGCAAGAGATTAAAAATTTATTACATAACTCAAATTTCTACAAGGCCACCAACTTTTGTTTGCTTTTGTAATTCAAAACAACTGTTCCACTTTTCATATGCAAGATATCTTGAAAACCAAATTAGAGAAACTTTTGGTTTGACAGGCACGCCAATACGCATGATAATGCGTGAGCGAAACGAAAAATAACATAAATTAATAATAAGAATTTAGGAGTTGGTTAGTATTTTTAATTTAAACGATATTTTAATGTTTGGAACTGCAAGTGCACTGGTAGCATATTTGCTGGGTTCTATAAGCTTTTCAATAGTTGTAACAAAACTTATGTTTAATAAAGACATAAGAAATTATGGCTCTGGCAATGCAGGCATGACAAATGTTTTGCGTACTTTTGGTAAAAAAGCCGCGGCTATAACATTTGCAGGAGACGTTTTAAAAGGCATTGCAGCCGTAAGTATAGGCAAGGTTTTGTTTGCAAGTTTTTCACAGTCAGACATGATGTATGGCGCATACATAGCTGCTTTTTTTGCGGTGTTAGGCCATATTTATCCTGTGTATTTTGGCTTTAAAGGTGGCAAGGCAGTAAGCGTTTCCTCGGGTGCAATTGCCGCAATTAACCCTTTATTAATAGTACCCATAATAATTGTGTTTGCCATTGCTTTTTTATCAACAAAAATGGTGTCGGTTGGTAGTATAGCTTGTGCAGTATTTTACCCTGTTTGCACATTACTTTATTATGTGTACATGGTGGGGAGTGTGCCCGTATTTCCTATGGTTGGCAGCACAACAATAGCTTTAATAGTTATATATTTGCACAGAAAGAACATTAAAAGAATAATTGAAGGAACGGAATATAAATTTTTACAAAACAAAAAAAATAAATAGTATAATAATTATTTAAAATAGCGCAATTTGCGCAAAAGGAGTTAATTTATGAATAATTTACCGTTTGTTGATGAATTTAAAAAAGAAGCCGCAAATGCAATGTTTACAAAACAGCAGGCAATATCTGCTACGCTGCAGTTGTTGCAAGCAGAAAGCACAAAGCAAAATAACAGTGAAAGCGAAACTGTTACTTTGAATAACGCTTTAAAAAAAGCAGAATTTAAGTATATAGATGAAACAACAACAAGCACAGACAAAATGCTTGATTCATTAGGAGTGGCACGCTTTACAACTCAAGATATAGTCGAGGCGATAAACTCTTTATTATTTGATGTAAAATAATTAAAAATGTACGACTACTTTAGCCAAGCCGATATAATCCGAACCCGTTTTATGACAAAGGGGTGAACTTTCTATCAGCGTCAAATCCTTTTGCAAGGCGATAGCATTACTGCAATGCTTTTCCTTGCTATAAAGCCCACCCCTTTGTCATAAAATCTATAGACCTAAAAGCACACAAATTGTGCATATAACAAGGCAGACGACGACGGCACACTAGCGTTTGTCTAGAAGGATAACGCCGTTAGATGTGCAATTTATGCGCTTTTAGGCGGGTTCGGATTACATTGGCTTGGCTAGCCACGCGCACTTAAAACCGGTTTGGGTTATGTGTGCGTGGTTAAAACGTATAGCAACAAGGCAAGCCTGCAAAATACGCTAAATTAGCGTGGTTTGTAGCAAATGCAAAACATTTGCATAGGGCAATAAGTTATTAAGTGTAATTTAATTTTAAAAGAGGTTTGATATGCCACCTATTACCGTTATGTTAAAACCGGCAAGTGGAATGTGCAATATGCGCTGCAAATACTGCTTTTATGCAGATGAATTACAACACAGGGCAATTGATAATTATGGTTTTATGAGCGAAGAAACACTATATAATGTTCTTAAAAATGTGCTAAAGTATGCAACGGGAGAGTGCACAATTGCGTTTCAAGGCGGCGAGCCAACTCTTGTTGGGTTGCCGTTTTTTGAAACAGTTGTAAAGTACCAAAAAGAGTTAAATGTAAATAAGTGTAAAATAAACAATGCACTTCAAACTAATGCATATAGTTTAAACGAGCAATGGGCGCAATTTTTTGCAAAAAATAATTTTTTGGTGGGAGTTTCCTTAGACGGCCCCGCCGAAATACACGACAAATATAGGGTAGATGCAAATGAAAAAGGCACATATAATCGCGTTATGCAAACAATACAACTTTTTAAAAAACACAATGTAGAATTTAATATTTTAACTGTTGTAACAGCAACAACGTGTAAATCAACACAGAAGATACACGGTTTTTTTGATAGAAACAATTTTAACTATAGGCAGTTTATTCCATGTCTTGACCCATTAGAGGAAGTGCGTGGAGGACATGATTGGTCCTTAACGCCACAGCTGTTTGCAAAACATTTGCAAACTTCTTTTCAAATTTATTATAGCGATGCATTAAAAGGTAAAAAAAAGTATCACAGATATTTTGATAACTTGCTATGTATGTTAAACAGGCAACCGCCTGAAAGTTGCGGTATGGCAGGAATATGCTCTTATCAATATGTTGTAGAGGCAAACGGAAACACATACCCGTGCGATTTTTACATGCTTGATGAATGGATAATTGGTAATTTAAAAACCGATAGCATAGAAAAATTAAATGAAAACCGTAAAAATATTGGGTTTATCAAACAAAGTGAAAAGCCGCATGAATTTTGCTTGAAATGTAAATGGTTTGCTCTTTGCAGGGGTGGATGCCGAAGAGATAGAGATTATTTTGAAAACGGTATACAAAAAAATTATTTTTGCGAATCTTATAAACAGTTTTTTGATAATTGTTACCCTTTGCTTGAAGATTTGTATAAACGCATAATTAGCGGACAAATTAAATAAATAAACAAAAAAACGGAAAAGTGTGCTATAAAGCAAACTTTTCCGTTTTTAATGTAAAATTTTTATAACCCTAACAAAAAGTTACATAGGTTAAAAATTAAACTGCCCTTGTAACTTTTCCTGAACGCAAACAACGGGTGCACATAATACCAAATTTTCAGCAAAAAAGCAAGTGTTTTTTAAAATTAAATTAATTATTGCCTTTTTTAATGCTAAATTACAAATTCTTACAATTTGCAAAGCCGGCTTTATATTAGTTTGTTAATAAAAGGCAAAGTTGTGTTTTTATTTTATTTGCTTTTTATAAGTTAAATTAAAGTGTTTTATGTGAAATATATAATAATATTATACTTGCTAAAAACATGCAAAAACATAATAATTAATTTTTTGTTAAAACTTGCAAATAATACAGTAAACATATTATAATGTATATAGCAAAATTTAGCTTACTAAACAAAATAATAATTATTTAATTAATAAAAAGGAATGATTAATATGACAATAACAAAAGAAACTATAATTGGAGATATACTTGACAAAGCACCGGAGCTTGCGCCGATTTTTTTAGAAATAGGCATGCATTGTTTAGGTTGCCCCTCTGCAAGAAGCGAAACTGTAGAGCAAGCGTGTTATGTGCATGGCGAAGACGCAGATGTTTTAATTGAAAAATTGAATAGTGCAATTAAAGATAAGAATGCATAACAAAACAATTCCTATACTAGACGCACGCCTAAAAGCAGTGGCAGAACTTGTAAGGCAAGGCAGTGTATGTGCAGATATAGGCTGTGACCATGGTAAACTAAGTGCTTTTTTGGCAAGTAGCGGCACGTGTAAAAAAGTTATAGCGTGTGATAAAAGTGAAAAACCACTTGATAAAACAAAAAAAATAGTAAATGCACTTTGCCTTGAAAATGTTGAATGCAGAAAAGGTGACGGACTTAATATAATAAGCCCGCAAGAGGTAGATGATATTGTTATTGCGGGACTGTCCGGTGTAACACTGGCACAAATTATTTTAGCGGCAAAAGAATTTTGGTGCGAAAAATTTAGATTTATTTTAGTTCCGGCGTCTAAACCTGATTATTTGCGACGCTTTTTATATGAAAACGGCTTTGAACTTTTAAGCGAAAACCCTGTTTTAGCTCAAAACAGGGTTTATACTGTTATGCATGTAAAATATACAGGAAAAATAAAAAATGTTACACCACTTTTTTGTTTGGTTGGTTTAATAAACGGCACAAGCTCTGCTGCAAATGCGTATAAAGAAAAAATAATAAAGCACTTACAAAAACAAGGTGATACACAATTGATTAAAGAGGTGGAACAATGGTTTTTGCAAAACAAATAGAAGAATACTTGTGTAAGCTTGCACCAAAAGAACTTGCATTTGAAAATGATAATGTGGGATTATTAATAGATAGTAAAAAACAAGTAACGGGCGTATTATGTTCATTAGACATAACAAAGGACGTAATAAAAGAGGCGGTTCAAAAAAAATGCAACGTTATTGTATCGCACCACCCTGTTATATTTAGGCCGCTTTACGGTTTAAGTGCAAATAGTACGGTTTATAATTTAGTTAATAATGATATATCGGCTATATGCATGCATACAAATTTAGACATTGCGGTAAATGGTGTTAATGATAAACTTGCACAAATGTTTAATTTAAAAAATATTGTTGCATTTGGCGATGATTTAGGAAGAATAGGCGAGTTGCAACAAAAAACAAATGCACAAGAATTTTTAAAAATGTGTGAAAATATTTTTGGTAATTGCCGTGCAACAAGGCATAGCGGAGAAATTAAAAAAGTAGCCGTAGTTGGCGGTAGTGGGTCTGACTATATGGCGCAAGCGTTTGCACTTGGAGCAGACGCTTATGTTACAGGCGAGGCTGCACACCACTGTGCAATATACGCAAACCATATTGATAAATTACTTATTACGGCAGGGCATTACGCAACGGAGCACCCTGTTGTATTAAAATTAAAGGAATATTTGCAAGAGAACTTTAAACAATTTAACATTTATGTAAGCGAAAGTGAGTGTGACCCGTTTATATAAACAAAAAGCTGTATAAATTTTACATTTATATTTTATAAACTTTAAGTTTTAAACAAATATGTAATAATAAGCAGCAAATAAATATAAAGGAAAAAACTAATGGCATTAGACGCAGCAACACTTGCACTTGTGGCAAGAGAACTTGAAAAAGAACTGTTAGATTCAAAAATAGATAAGATATTTGAACCTACGCGTGA
>CAYJDK010000016.1:9712-11054 GCA_964368905.1 uncultured Bacteroides sp. | reverse complement strand
TTTTTAACATGCGCAGGCGTAAAGTAGGCGATGAAACAGGTGCACCGCGCCTGTTTTTGTCTGCAAGGAGTGGTTCAGCTAGGGTGTGCCTTACAAAAGAGAGTTTTGAAAACCCGGCGGTTCCGCCCTCTTTTTGCATGCTTTTAAGGAAACATTACACAGGCGGAAGGCTTGTGGCGGTTAGAACACCAAAGAGTGAGCGCATAGTGTTTTTTGATTTTATTTGCATTAATGAAATGGGAGATACTGTTAAAAACACAATTGCCGCAGAGTTAATGGGAAGATACTCAAACCTAGTGCTTATAAAAGACGATAAAATTATAGACGCACTAAAACGAGTTGATTTTGAAGACAGTGCAGTGCGCCAATTACTGCCGGGATTACCGTATACATTGCCTCAAAAGCAAGAGAGGCTTTCTTTTTTTGAAAACGATGTAGATGAAATAATTAAAAGCGTTGAAAGCAAAAGTGCGCCTTTGCAAGATGCACTTATGAAAGTGCTTGGAGGAATTGGCCCTGTTATTTGCAGAGAAGTTGTATATAGGGCATTTGGTGGGCTAAATGTGTTTTCAGATGCAATGGACAAAGAGCAAAAAAATATGCTTAAAAATGCAATATTGCAAATACGTGAATGTTATGAAACAGGTGGAAAGCCAAATATTGTTATTAACGAAAAAGGAAAGCCAATTGAGTTTAGTTTTTTAGAGTTAACACAATATAAAGATAGTGCAACACTTGTTGAATATAATACATACAGCGAAATGCTTGAGAGTTATTATGCGGTAAAAGACAAAGCGGAAAGACTTGCGCAAAAAGGCAAAGATCTTACTAGGTTTGTAAAAAACGCTTACGAGAGAACATTGCGAAAACAAGCCGCACGTGTTGAAGAACAGGAAAAAAGCGAACAATCTGAAAATTTGCGCCTTTTTGGAGAACTTTTAAATGCAAATTTATTTGCATTTAAGCGTGGGGATAAAAGTGTTACGTTAACCAATTATTATAATTCTCAAGATGTGAAAATTATGCTTGATATACGACTCTCGCCTGTAGAAAACGCTCAAAAATATTTTAAAGAATACAAAAAAAAGCAAACTGCCGCAAAAATGTTAACTAAACTTTTAAAAGACGGCGAAAAAGAAATTAGCTATTTAGAAAGTGTAATGTATGAAATAAGTAATGCAAAAGGCGAAGCGGATTTGAATGAAATAAGGCAAGAACTTAACAACGAAGGATATTTAAAATATTACAAACCAAAACAGAAAAAACAAAAGCAAAAACAAAGTGATTATATAAGATATCGTTCAGATGCCGGATTTTTGATATTAGTTGGCAGAAATAATTT
>CAYJDK010000016.1:3329-9702 GCA_964368905.1 uncultured Bacteroides sp. | reverse complement strand
AAATGACACGCTAACACTAAAAACAGCAAGGGGAAGAGATTGGTGGTTTCATGTTAAAAATGCACCGGGTAGCCATGTTGTTGTTATTAGTGATGGGCAAAATGTACCAAACGAAACAAAAACGCAAGCGGCACAAATAGCGGCTTACCATTCCGGGCTTGGCATTGGCGTTAAAGTGGAAGTAGATTTTACTCAAGTGCGCAATGTTAAAAAAACAAATGATTGTAAGCCGGGAATGGTTTTATATGATATTTATGAAACAGCAGTTGTTACAGCACAAAAAGAGATAATTGAAAATTTACTGGAAAGTACATAAACTTATGCACACATTTTTATATTTTGCGTATTATAAAATAAGAAGTATTGGCGCGGGTGTTAAATTATTTAGCTAAATAAAGCACTTGGCCAAACCATTAAATACAGAATACGGTTTTATTTAAAAACCCAAAACATTTACGCGTATATTGCCGCAATGCAATAAAAACTAACGTAAATTTTAAGCATTAAAATCGTGTTCTAATCATTTTGGCTTGGCATGCCAACAATTTACGCATTATGAAAGTGGGGATGTTGTATGCAAGTTATTATTTGGAAAAGCCCGAAAATTCTATCCGGTATATTGAGGATTATTTTCAAAGTTAAATGATTTTTTTAAGAGATATAACACATATTAGTGTTATATCTCTTAAATTTTGTTGCGTAAAATCACTTGTGCAGTGTTTGCGCAAAGTGTTAAGTCGCACAATTTTACTTTTTTGCACAGGTTCATTGTCATAGCTTGAATTCCGGCAAGCAGTGCTTCGTTTTTTTGTTGTTGCATTGCAAAAAATGCTTGTAATTTTTTAGTTTCAGCTTGCATAGGCACTTTGGTGTTTAACTCAATAAAAAATGCACAAAATTCATTTGCCAATTATATAACATATATAATAATGAAAAAATTGAAAATTCGTGTTATTTATGATATAATGTTAAGGTGTATCTTGATATTTTATTTTGTGTTAAACGATATATTTTTAGTGCAACAAAAAGCTTGCATATATAAAAGTAATAATTATTTAAAACATGTATTTTAAAACATAATTAAGCCCTTGCATTGCACTTATATAATTAAAACGAGAGCTTATTTTAGAAAGGATTGTTATGTTTGGTTTTTTTAATACTGAGAAATTAATATCTTCTGCAATAATAATGGGTGTGTTTTTGCTTTTATTTTTGGTATGGACATTAATTGCGGTGCCGGTAGTTATAAAAATATCTACAAGGTTAAAAGCAAATTGGATTTGCACAATAATAAAATCGTTTAAAAAACCGGTATCTATTATTTTAATTGTAAGCGGCGCAATTTTTGCACTAACTAATATGATGTTGCAAACAGCAGCTATATATATAACAATTTATGCAATATACCGTGTGTTTTTAGTATATTGTGTTGCTTGGGGTTTAATTAGTGCAAAAGGCATAGTTAAAGATTTATTATTGCGCCAAGACAATGCACGCAATGAAACAGTTGTTTTGTTTTTAACACGAATATATACAGTGGTAATAGCTATATTTGCTGTTTTAATGGCATTGAGCGAGCTTAGCTTTGACGTAACAGGAATACTAACAGGCCTTGGGCTTGGCAGCCTTACAATAGCACTTGCGGCACAAGATGCAGCAAGCAATTTTTTTGGAGGCTTTATTATAATACTTGAACGCCCGTTTGAAGTGGGAGACTGGATAACTGCAGACGTAATAGAGGGCGGAGTTGAAGACATAACATTTAGGAGTACTAAAATACGCACAATTGACGGATCTTTAACAGTTGTGCCAAACAACAAACTTGCAGGAGGCGCACTTACAAACTGGACAAAACTAAATCATAGGTTATTGCGCTTTAACTTAGGTTTAACATACAATACTAAAAAAGCAGTTATTGAACAAGTTGCCGGCGATGTAAATAAAATGTTAAAAGAACACGATGACATTGAAAAGGATACTATAGAGGTATGCCTTAATGAGTTTGCAAGTAGCAGTATAGACTTATTTGTAACTTGCTATGTAAAACACCCGGACATAAAATTGTATAGAGAATGTTTAGACAACATAAACTACAAAATTATGGATATTATGGAAAAAAACAATGCATCGTTTGCATTCCCGTCTCAAAGCATTTATTTTGAAAATCCATTAAATATTACAAAATAAAATAATTAAGTAATAAATAACATATATATTTATAAACTAATTAACCGGAGGATATATATGTTATATGCTATATCAATTACTGTACTTGCAGGTTTAGCAACATCTTTAGGGGGGGTTATAACACTTTTAATTAAGAACCCCAAAGAAAAAACAATGGCGTTTTCATTGGGGTTTGCCGCCAGTGTTATGGTTACGGTGTCGCTTACAGATATGTTGCCGCACTGTGTAAGCATGTACACAGAATATATGCCAAGCATTTTTGCAGCATTTGCCGCGGTAAGCCTTTGCATTTTAGGCATGGTTGTGGCAAGGTTGCTTTCTGAGCTTGTGCCGGAAATTAGCACAAGCTCAAAAATGCCTTTGCAAAATGCAAAAGCGTTAAAAAGTGCAATTGTAACAACGGTTGCGCTTATTGCTCACAACTTGCCCGAAGGAGTTTTAACATTATTTTCAAGTGTGCAAGACCCAAAGTTTGGCTCGTCTATTGCTTTGGCTGTTGCGCTGCACAATATACCAGAGGGTATAGCTATTTCTGTGCCAATTTACTATGCAACAAATAATAAGCTAAAAGGTTTTATATATGCTTTTGTAGCAGGCGTTGCAGAGCCAATAGGTGCGCTTTTGGCATTTGGTTTGTTCTCGTTTATACTTACGCCTCTTTTTTTAAATGGTCTTGTTGCAGGTGTATCCGGCATAATGCTTTTTGTTTGTTTTAATGAATTATTGCCTGAGAGTTTTTCTTACAACAAAAAAATTGCAAGTGTTTTGGGCTTGTGTGTAGGTGTAATAGTAATGTTTGTTGGAATTTATATAATGCATTAAATTATATAATGCTTTTTATGTGGTTTTGGGCTTGTGTATTACGGCACAACCGCCACAAAATAAAAAAGACTATGGTTTATAATAATTTGGTAAAACATAGTTTTAAAGGAGGCTTTACGTGCGCAAAGCAGTATTAAGTTTTTTTATTACATTTTGTTTGTTGCTTTGTGGCTGTACCGAAATAATGGGCACGGCTAATGTTGAAGAACTTTTGCGCGTTCCGCAAGCTTCTCAATTAATGATTGATATTCAAAATGCGCTCAACAGCCATAAAAATGAAAATGTCCAGCTAAAATATCCAAGAGGGTATAAAGAGCAGTCTCCCATTTTACTTGAAGATATTGACAACGACAATGAAAACGAGGCTATAATACTCTACGTTTCAGAGCAAGACGGTCAAAGAGTTCAGCTTGCTGTTTTAGAACAACAAGAACAAGGATGGGAAGTTGTTCAAGACGTAGAGGGGCTTTCATCTGAGGTAATGGACTTGCAAATTGCAGAATTATCAAACGGTAATATGCAAATAATTGTAGGGTATGCTAACGCCACACTTGTGGACAAGTACCTTTGTATTTACGGATATGAAGACAACACAGTATATCACATACTTGAAACAACATATACAAGTTATTTGGTTGATGATATAAATGAAAATAATATTAATGATTTGTTTATTGTGTCAAACGGAGAAGAAGAAGGCGCGCTGATTGCACAATGGATGGTTTTGAATAATAGTTTAACAGGCATGGAGTTGTTACAAACTTTGATTTTAGACTCTCGATTTGTAAATTGCAACGAACTTTATTTTACAAGCTCGGGCACACAGCATGGCATAATAATAGAAGGTGAGTTTGCAAATGGTTGGGTTGCTAACGAAGTATTTAAACACGACAAACAAAGTGAAAGTTTTATGGAATGGCCACAAGGACAAACAGACGTGCCACTTACAACATTAAGACATTTACAAAACTTAAACGTTAGCGCATTTAATAAAGAAAGTACGTTGATGGTACCAACAAATGTAACTAAAATTTCTACATTTAATAATGAAGATAGGTTTTACTTTGTAACATGGCAAGATTATTTAGCAGAAGACCAGGTTTTTGATATTTTTAAAAATAATAATGTGTATGCGCAAGGCTTAAATGATGATGAAAACATTAGCCAAGAAACACACAGTGATAACGCTTTAAACACAAACGAAAACAGCAAAGCGCAAAGAGGGCAAGACCAAGAAAGTAATAGTAACTATGCAGTACACCCATTAGTAGACATAGTGCCGGATGGAGCGTTTTTTGGCGAGCAGTATTTTGGCGTGTTTGATGCCGCTTACGGTTATTTTGTTAGGTTGCCTAATGATTGGGTAGGCACTATAAATGTTTCTCAAGGGGCAACAGACGATATTTGGTATGTGAGAGACAATTTAACGTATGAACCATATATAACAATAGAAATTAACGATGAAAATGCAAGCTTGGGGAATTTTGTGCTTGCCGAAACGGTTGATAATAATAAAGTGTTTGTAAATGTGGCAGATAATTGCACAGAAGATGAAAAAAATATTATTAATGAAGGTGTTAAAGTAATATACTAAAATAATAAAAGTAATGTAGTAAACATTGCCGGCGTTAGTTCTTTTTCGTTCTATGTCACTTTTTAAATTAGTGTTATTACAAGTATTGTGTTTTCCTTATTGTAGAGCAAAAACGTTAAAAATTTACTTTTTTTAAAAATACACACCACACTTGCTTTAAGCAAAAAAATCTAGCTATTATAAAAAACCGACTGAAAAGCGGTTAAACGGAGGTTTTTTGCATGAAAAAAGTTATCATTGTTGAAGACGAAGCGGCCATTAGGGAAATAGTTGCATTAAATTTACGTATGGCAGACTATGATGTTACAGAAGCCGAAAATGCCGAACAGGCGCTAGCCGTGTTTGATGACAGTTATGATATTGCGATACTTGACATAATGTTACCGGGGATGAACGGTTTTTCTCTTTGTGAAAATTTGAGAAAGTTATCAAATACAACAGGCATAATCATGTTAAGTGCCAAGGCTTTAGAGTCCGACAAAATAAAGGGCCTTTCTATTGGCGCAGATGATTATATGACAAAACCATTTAGTGTAAGTGAATTGCTTGCAAGAGTGGAAGCGTTGTGGCGCAGGGTTAGCCGGCCCGGCGCATACGGGCAAGATGAACTAAAACAAGAGTTATCTTGTATAACAAGTGGTAGTTTTAAGCTAGACCCTAAAAGCCGCTTTTTATATAAAGACGAAGTAGCAATAGATTTAACTCAAGTTGAATTTCAGATAATGGAATTGTTTATGACAAACCCCGGAATTGCCCTTGTACGCGAAAAAATACTTGAGGGTGTTTGGGGCGAGCAATATTATGGCGACGTGAAAATTGTTGATGTTAATATTAGACGACTTAGAATGAAAATTGAAGCAGAACCGAGCAACCCAAAACATATATTAACCGTTTGGGGGTTTGGGTATAGGTGGAACGCAAATTAAGGTTTTAATTATATATTTAATATTTTGATAAAATAATTTATGTATTTTAATTTGTGGTAGCAAGCGAAACATTTATTTTAAAGGAGGCAGCCTATTTGAACAGCATAACAAAAAAATGGGTTCGCGGCAGCCTGCTTTTTACATTAATTGTTTTGCTCTTTGCCGAAAGTGTTTTTATTTGGTTTACCGTTACAAGTAGTTATGACTCCGTTTATAACTCTCTTGAAACAAGGCTTGAAACATTGCAAGCACAGCTTAATGCGAGTGACGGAAGTAATATTGACAACAGAGGTATAATATTACGTAGGATGGTTGAACAGTTTGCCGACAAAGATAAATTTGAACTGTCGCTTATAAACGAAAGTGGCGAAGTTACCGTTTCCAGTTTGGGTTATGTTTCACAATCGGTTAATGGCTATTTGCAAGATTATTACAACGCACTTGAAACACAAGAAATTGGCACAGAAGTTTACACAACAGACGCAGGCGAAAAAGTAATGGCAGCAACAATGATTTTGCCGCTAGAGGCCGGAGAGTTTGTTGCACTTAGGATGATTACAAGTTTAACACTTGTAGACGGAAATATTTTGTACTATGTTTTAATTAGTTTAATGCTTGTTGGTGTTACTATTTTATTTAGTGTTTTAAGTGGTGCGTTTTTTATTCGCAGTATAGTTGGCCCTATTTCAGAAATTGAAAAAACTGCCTCTAAAATTGCGAAGGGTAACTTTAATATACGTATTGCAACACAGTACAATACAAGCGAAATGCAAAACCTTGTTGCAACAATAAATAACATGGCAGAAGAGCTTGAAACAACCGAAAGAATGAAAAACGATTTTAT
>CAYJDK010000016.1:0-3319 GCA_964368905.1 uncultured Bacteroides sp. | reverse complement strand
TGAATTAAGAACACCTTTAACTTCTATAAAAGGTTGGGCAGAAACATTAAGTAATTCTCAAAACACAAAGAGCGATACACATAAACACGGCCTTAAAGTTATATACTCAGAAACAGACCGCCTTTACGACATGGTAGAGGAACTACTTGATTTTTCACGAATGCAAAACGGAATATCGCTTAATTTGAGTAATTTAGACCTTGTTGCAGAAGTTAGCGATAGTGTTTTAACAGTGCAACAACGTGTTAATAACGAGGGCTTATTTTTAAGTTATGATGAACCTGAGATGCCCATATCTGTTTTTGCCGATGCCTCTCGTTTACGGCAAATGTTTATTAATTTACTTGATAACGCCATAAAATATTCACAAAAAGGTGGTACAATAACTGTAACGGTTGCGTGTGACGACAATAACGCATATGTGAATATAAAAGACGAAGGGCGAGGCATTATGCCGGATGATTAAGAATATGTTTAAATAATATTTTTTAAGGGCAAAGGTTCTGTATGGGGTAAGGGTATTGGCCTTGCAGTTGTAGACGAGATTGCAAAAGCACATGGAGGCGATGTTGATATAGACAGTGAATACAATAAAGGAACTGTTGTATCGCTCTCGTTACCGCTTTATGCAAGCACAATAAAAGCTATTAATAGATAAAGTTTAATACTTGAGCTTTTAATATAAAGAAATTAAAATATACTTTTTACCTTATAATATGGTGTAAAAATAGAACAGGTAAGGCATATAATGCCTTTTGTGTTTTGGTATAATTGAAAGGATTGATTAAGTTTTAATGGCAAATAACAGCGTTGATAAAAGTGGGGCTTGTGCGTTTAAAACAAGCATAGGTGGCCAAGCATTAATGGAAGGAATTATGATGCGTGGGCCTAAAAAGGTAGCGTTTGCCGTTCGTAAACCGGTCGGGGAAATTCATACAGAAGTTACAAATGTTAAAACTCGTGTGTGGCATAAGTGGGTATTTGTAAGGGGTATTTTAACTTTTGTAGATACTCTTATAGACGGATATAAATATTTAATGAAAAGTGCGGAGTTATCTACAGACGAAGAACAAATGCAAAGCGAAAGTAAGTTTGACAAATGGGTAAGTGAAAAATTTGGCGAAAAAGGCATGAATTTTGTAATGGCAATTGCAGCTGTTTTAGGCGGAGGGCTTGCACTTGTTCTTTTTATGATACTGCCTACGTTGCTTGTTCAGTTAATACAGTTTTTTGTGCCTCTTGGCGGGTTTAAAACACTGGTAGAGGGCGCTTTAAAAATAACTATACTTGTAATATATATGGCGTCGGTGAGTAAAGTGCCGGATATTGCAAGGGTATTTGGTTATCATGGCGCAGAGCATAAAACAATTTCATGTTACGAGGCCGGCGAGGAATTAACTGTTGAAAATATTCGTAAGTATTCTCGGTTTCACCCACGTTGCGGAACAAGCTTTATTTTAATAGTTATTGTTGTAAGTGTTCTTGTTGCAAGTGCGCTGCCTTGGGGTAATACCTTTGTGCGCATTGCATTAAAAATAATTACATTGCCAATAGTTGTTGGAATAAGTTACGAAATAATTAAAATATGCGGTAGATACGATAACTTTTTAACTAGATTTGTGTCTGCACCGGGGTTGTGGTTGCAAAATATTACAACAAACGAGCCCGAAGATGGCATGATAGAATGTGCAATAGCTGCAGTAACACCTGTTATACCGCAAGACAAGCATGAAGGTAGCTGGTAAAAAATTTATGGAGCAGAGTATTTGCCAAAAATTAAATTTACAACAGGCGTACATTAAAATAAACCATATTTTATATTTGCATAGCATACAAGACTCACAGCTTGAGGCAAACATGCTTATAAACCATGTTGTTAATAAAGACAGGCGAGTGTTTGCAGATTATGTGCTTAGTGACGAGCAAACGAGCTTTTTGAACGAATGTATTAAAAAACGCTGCGAAAGAGTGCCTTTACAATATATTTTAGGCGAATGGGATTTTTTAGATTTTACACTTAAAGTAGGACAAGGCGTTTTAATACCGCGCAGTGACACTGAAATTGTATGCAATACAGCTATTGAAACTGCATTATACTTTTACAAAAATTTATACAGCGAAAAATGCGCAGTTAAAATTGCAGATTTATGCGCAGGTAGCGGTGCAATTGCAATTGGTGTTAAAAGAAAATTGCCCTTTGCAAATGTAACGGCAATTGAATTGTCAAAAAAAGCACTTTTTTATTTAACCGAAAACATAAAGAGCCTTGCACCGGATATAAAAGTGATAAATGATGATGTATTTAAATGGCAAAACACACTTAACGACGGCGAATATGATATAATAGTATCTAACCCGCCTTATGTAACACATGCTGAGATGAAAAAATTGCAAGCAGAACTTTATTTTGAGCCAAAAATGGCACTTTATGCAAAAGAAGACGGGCTTGCTTTTTATAAACATATTGCAAAAGAATATAAGCAAAAGCTAAAAAAAGGCGGAGCGGTAATATTTGAAATTGGCAGTACACAAGCACAAAAAGTTACAAGTATTTTAAAACAAAACAATTACGAAAACATACAGGTTTTTAAAGATATAAGCGGATGTGACAGGTGCATAAAGGCTGTTACACCTTACTTTTAAAAGAAAAATATTAGAACGGAGAATATAACATGGCAGAAAAGAAAAAAGATATTGTATCACCTGAGAAAAAAACAGGAGATGGCAAAAAAAATGCACTTGATACAGCACTTGCCCAAATTGAAAAACAATTTGGCAAAGGTGCTGTTATGAAGCTTGGACAGCGCATCACAATGAACGTAGAGGCAATTTCAACAGGTAGTTTGTCGCTTGATTTAGCGCTTGGTATAGGCGGCTTGCCAAGAGGCCGTGTTGTAGAAATATACGGGCCTGAATCTTCAGGTAAAACAACATTGGCATTGCATTGTATTGCTCAAGCACAAAAAGCAGGCGGCGAGGTTGCTTTTGTGGACGTTGAGCATGCGCTTGACCCTGTTTATGCAAAAGCTCTTGGTGTTGATATAGACAGCTTGCTTGTTAGCCAACCCGACACAGGCGAGCAAGCTATGGAAATATGCGAGGCACTTGTGCGAAGCGGTGCTCTTGACGCAATAGTTATAGACTCTGTTGCGGCAATGGTTCCACGTGCAGAAATTGAAGGCGAAATGGGAGACTCACACGTGGGACTACAAGCAAGGTTAATGAGCCAAGCTTTAAGAAAATTAACGGGCGTTATTGGTAAAACAGGAACTGTTGCAATTTTCATTAATCAGTTAAGGGAAAAAGTAGGCGTAATTTA
>CAYJDK010000015.1:13125-16831 GCA_964368905.1 uncultured Bacteroides sp. | reverse complement strand
TTTTAATATCAAGAGAAGTTTTGCCAAACAGCTTTGATATAAATTATATCTTATGGGCAAATATACACGTTTGCACAGCTTATGCGCTTGCAGTTTGTGTTTTAGGCCATGTTTTAATACACGCAAAATATTTGGTAAACGCATTTAAACAAATTTTTAACCAAAGAAAAATTGCGCAAAGGGCGTGTGCTGTATTAACACTTTGCGTTGTTGCTTTTATGGGAGTTAGAGCATTTGCAAGCAATGTTTTTAGCAGTGAGCTACCTGTGCGAAACAATGAAAATAATTTAGGTGCGCAAAACCAAACACAAAACAAGCCGCAAACAGATACACAAACACAAAACGCACAGCAAAGCGAAGAAACGCAAAACACCGAGCCTGCACAAGACGAGGCAGAGATACAATCTCCGCAGGAGCCAACTGAAGCAGTGCCTACTTTAGAGGAATATTTAAGCGGCCTTAATTGCACAGGTTGTAGAAAAAACTGCCCGCTTACATCGCTTAAATGCAGTAAGGGAGATGCTTATTTGCAAAGCGCAACAGACGAGTACAATTCTCTTTACGCCACGGCACAAAACACCGCTGCAAGTACACAGCAAAATGCAAACAATATTACACTTACTGCAAACGGTGTTAATTATACTTTAGAGTTTAAATATATTTAGAAAAAAGGTGATAAAATGATTAGCCCACAAACAATTTTTGCAAGGAGCGAAATAAAATACAAACTTACAAAAAGCCAACATGCGCTGTTATATGAAACAATGAAAAATTACATGCAACAAGACGAATATGGCAGGCATAAAATTTCAAACATTTATTTTGATACACGCGACTATAAAATTATACGCCACTCTATTGAAAAGCCAAAATATAAAGAAAAACTGCGCCTTAGAATTTATGGCGAGCCAAAAGATGAGAGCCCGGCATTTATAGAGCTTAAAAAGAAATACGACGGCATAGTGTATAAACGCAGAATTTTATCCTCACAAAATGATGCGTGTGAATATTTAATTAGCAATAAACCACTTGAAGAGAACTCTCAAATAAAAAGTGAAATTGATTATTTTTTAAAAACAAGCGGTGAGCTTTTGCCAAGAGTATATCTGTCTTACGAGAGAGAAGCGTATTTTTGCAAAGCAGATGAAAACTTGCGCATGACGTTTGACTTTAACATTAAAATGCGAGATAGCGACGTATCACTTTTATCCAGCGAAAAGGACGTTGATGTTTTAGACAAAAATTATGTTTTAATGGAAGTTAAAACATTAAACGGCTTGCCTTTTTGGCTTGTTGATTTTTTAAGCGAGAATAAAATTTATAAAACATCATTTTCAAAATACGGCACAGGTTATGAAAAATTTATACTGCCAAAATATTTAAACTCACGGAGGGCAAGCAATGCTTGATACAGTATTCAGCGGAATTTTTAGTACTGAGGGCGCAATTAATTTATCACTTTCAGATTTTTTTATCTGTATGGGTGCATCTATAATTTTAGGCATAGTAACTGCAAAAATTTATGCGCTTAAAACTAAGTGTACGCAAGGCTTTTTGGCAACTTTGGCAATGCTTCCGCTTGCCGTTACAATGGTTATTATAATGGTAAACGGTAATATAGGTGCGGGCGTTGCGGTTGCAGGTGCGTTTAGCCTTGTGCGTTTTCGCTCTGTGCCAGGCACAGCTAAAGAAATTGGCGCAATTTTTACCGCCATGTGCACGGGCCTTACAATTGGTATGGGCTATATTGCTTTTGCCGCTTTATTTACTATTATTGCGTGTGTCTTTATGCTTGTTTTAAATATTAGCGAGTTTGGCAAGCAAAGCAACGCCACAAGAACGCTGCATATAACAATACCCGAAGATTTAAACTACACAAATGTTTTTGACGATATTTTTAGAAAGCACACAAACAGTGTTGACATAGTATCGGCAAAAACCACAAATATGGGCAGTTTGTTTAAACTTAGCTATGAAATAGAGCTTAAAAACGCAGATAGCGAAAAAGAGTTTATAGACGAGCTGAGAACAAGAAATGGCAATTTAGAAATAATTATAACAAAGCAAGATTTACTTCAAATTGGGCTTTAAACATAGTGCTACAACACACTTTTATAAGTTAACTTTGGAATGCATCACTTATAAAAATGCACAGGAGAAAAACAATGAAAAAAACAATTACTATATTAATAGCGCTATCCTTGGCTATTTTTGCGCTTACATCGTGTGCAGATAATGCCGCTGTGAGCACAAGCCAAGAGCAAACACAAGCGCAAGAGCAAACACAAGCGCAAAATAAAAACGGGCAAACCACAAACACAGGCGAAACAACAGCGCAAAGCACGGCGCAAACAAGCGCTGAATTTTCGTATGATTTTGAAACCTTAACAAAAGATTTAAGCGATACACCGCAAGTTATAACAGATGAAAACGCCGAAATTACACAGAGTGGCACATACGAATTTACAGGCGATTACAACAGTATAACCGTAAATGTAAACAAAACCACAGACGATGGAACTGTTTATATTGTTTTAAATAGTGCCAACATAACAAACGAAAATGGCACGCCTATAAATATTATTGAGGCAAAAGACGTTGTTATAGTACTTGAAAATGGAAGTGAAAACAGCATTTACCAAGGGCAAGTTGAAACAAGCGATGAGGAGTACCCCTCTGCGGCAATTTACTCTAAGGCAGATTTGGCAATTACAGGCGAGGGAAATTTAAGCGTTGAAACGTTGTATAACGATGGAATTAACAGCCGTGACGACCTTGTTATTGCAGGTGCAAATATATATGTAACTGCCACTTCAGACGGCATTGTTGGCAAAGATTTACTTGCCATAGACAGCGCAAATATAACAGTTACAGCAGGCAAAGACGGGCTTAAATCTACAAACACAGAAGACATTGAAAAAGGCAATATAATAATTGCAAGCGGTGTGTTTAATATAACAGCGCAAAACGATGCCATAAGCTCTGACAATGTTTTGCAAATTGACGGCGGAGATTTTGAGCTGATTTCAGGTGGCGGCTACACAGGGGTTATAAAAACGCCGTCAAGCGGCGGCATGGGCGGCGGCAGAGGTGGCTTTGACCCCGCCACAAACACATTTGATGACGAAAACGACGATGTTAGCCTTGAAGAGAGCATGAAAGGCATAAAAGCGCTGAACAACATAATAATTAACGACGGTACGTTTAATATTTCTGCCTATGAAGATGCGGTGCACTCTGACGGCGATGTGAACATAAACGGTGGTGACATAACAATAAACACAGGCGATGATGGCATACATGCAAACAGCACTGTTTTTGTAACAAACGGCACAATTAATATTGAAAATTGCTTTGAGGGAATAGAGGGCGTTTTTGTAAACATAGACGGCGGAAACATAGACATAAACACAGATGATGATGCGATTAACGCCAGTGACAGAACTGGCGGTGTAACCATAACGGGCGGCAATATAAACATAGTATTCGGACAGGGTGGAGACGGAATAGACTCAAACGGATTTTACACACAAAGCGGCGGGGATATTGTTATAATGGCACTAAATGGCTCTGATGCCATGAACGCACCACTTGATGTTGACGGCACGGTAACGCTTAGCGGTGGCACAATTGTAGATGAAAACGGGCAGGCTATTGAGGCTTCTGTACATGGTGGCATGGGCGGTGGTATGAGAGGCGGCATGGA
>CAYJDK010000015.1:7975-13115 GCA_964368905.1 uncultured Bacteroides sp. | reverse complement strand
AAATGCCAGAGGGTATGCATGTGCCTGAAGGCATGGATATGCCCGAAAACATGCCACAAATGGGCAACATGCAAGAAAACACTTAAACACAAATAAAAAATAAAGCATACTGAATATTAAGTTATTCAGTATGCTTTATTTTTTTAATATTAATAATTAGTGCAAAAAGCGCACTGAAATTTAAAATAAATAAGCCTAATTTTGCTACTAAAAAATATGCTACTTTTAAAGTTAGTAAAAATATGATAAACTAATAAATGGCGTTTATAAAATGTAGTATTTATTTGCAAGTATTATTGTTAAAATATTTGCTACTGCCGTAATTGTAATATTGTTTTTAATAGCAAAAAAATTACTGTTAATTAAAACTTTTTAAGTGTTTATTAATGGTTTAATTTTTAAATAATAATTTAAAAATAGGAATAGGATGTTAATATTTATGAAATATGATTTTACAAGTATATTAGATAGGAAAGGAAAAGATTCTATAGCTGTAGATGTACCCGAGGTAAGCAAAACAAAAATGGGAATAGTTGAACCAAAAGAGGGTTTTGATATAATACCGATGTGGGTAGCAGATATGAATTTTCCCGTTGTGCCTACAATTACAAAAGCTTTAATTGAGCGTGCCTCGCACCCTGCTTTTGGATATTTTAGCCCACAAAGCGAGTATTATGAAAAAATTATTAAGTGGCATAAATTAAGAAATAATGTAACAGATTTAAGCTCACAAAACATTGGCTACGAAAACAGTGTACTCGGGGCAGTTGTTAACGCACTTAACGTACTTGCATCCAAAGGAGATAATATACTTCTTCACAAGCCCACGTATGTAGGTTTTATTAACAGTTTGTCTAATAACGGCTATAATATGGTACTAAGCCCGTTAGTGTTAGATGAAAATAACATATGGCGCATGGATTTTGAAGACATGGAAAAAAAGATTATTGAAAATAATATTAATGTTACTGTTTTTTGCTCGCCGCATAACCCTTGCGGGCGTGTATGGGAAAAATGCGAAATTGAAAAAGCAATGGAGCTTTTTAAAAAGCATGACGTATACGTCATAAGCGACGAAATATGGTCGGATATAATTTTGCCCGGTTACAATCATATTCCTGCTCATTCCGTATCTGAAGACGCGAAAAACCGTACCATTTCCATATATGCACCATCAAAAACTTTTAATTTGGCCGGGCTTGTGGGTAGTTATAATATTATATACAACAACCGCCTGCGTAACAGAATAGCAAAAGAGTCTTCGCTTAGCCATTATAACCAAATGAATGTTCTTTCAATGCATGCATTGCTTGGTGCTTATGAACCGGAGGGTTATGAATGGATTGACGAACTTAACGAAGTAATTGCAAATAATATAGACACAGCTTTGGGCTTTATTAATAACTTTAAAGGTGTAACTGTTTCTCGCCCACAAGGTACATACATGTTACTTATTAATTGTACTGAATATTTAAATAAACATTGCATAAGTTTAGAAGAGCTCCTTGTAAAAGGATACGAATATGGTGTTTACTGGCAAAGTGGCGAGATGTTTAATGCTCCTAATTGTATTAGAATTAACTTTGCACTTCCTAATTCAAGAGTAATTGAGGCTATGCAAAGACTTAAAGATTATGTTTTTGTTGATTAGTATTTGCAAAAAAAATTAACGTGCGGTTAATTATAATGAAAGGTAGTGCAAATGGATTATACGTTACTTAAGCTTTTAGGTGTTTTTTCTATATTAATATTTGCAATTAAATTAAAATTTAAGCTTTGGCAGGCGCTTATTTTAGCTATTGCAGCAACAGTGCTTTTTTTTGAAATTCCTTTTAACGAGGTTGGAGCAATTATTGTTAAGGCTAGTACATCTGTAAATAATTTAACAATTTTAATGGTATTATACAGCGTTACTTTTCTTCAACGAATGTTAGAAAAACGCAAACAATTGAAATTTGCACATCAAGACTTATTGAAAATTGCAAAAAGTAATCGTATCAGTGCTACAATTGCGCCTATTTTTATAGGTATATTGCCATCTGCCGCCGCCGCAATTATTTGTGGTGATATTGTAAAAGAGGCAACCTGTAAAGATTTAACAAGAGAAGAACAAGCGTTTGTTACAAGTTATTACCGCCATATTCCGGAATCCTTTTTACCCACATATTCCTCTGTTCTTATTATGGCACAGCTAAGTGGAGTGCAAATAGGTAGTTTTGTGTTGGCAATGATACCGGTAATTATTACACTTTATGTGCTAGGTTATGTATTTTATGTAAAAAAAGTGCAAGTAAGCTATGATGACTCTATTTGTTTAAACCGCAAAGCCGGTTTGCTGGGGCTTATAAAACATCTTTGGTCGCTTATTGCAATTATAATTCTAATTGTTGGGTTTAAATTAAATATTTTGTTATCTATTGTGCTAGTTATAATTATTGGTTTTTTTGTTTATAAATTTAGTATTAAAGAAATTGGGCAGTTTATGGTTAGTGCTTTTGAAGTAGTTTTACTACTTAGCACGTACATGACATTGTTGTTTGTTGGTTTTCTTTCGCATACCGGTGTAATTGAACAATTGCCTGATTTTTTCAACCAAATACCTATACCAATCGCGTTTACTTTTGCCTTGCTATTCTTTTTTGGCACTATTATATGCGGCATGAGCGCCGTTGTAGCTGCATTTACAGTTATGGCTTTCTACGCTGTGCCAAATGCAGGCTTACCACTTATGGTATTGCTTATGAGCTTTGCTTATGGTGCAATGCAATTAACGCCTGTTCATGTTTGCCTTGCTATTGTGGCCGAATATTTTCATTGCTCAATTGAGGCACTTATCAGAATAACTCTGCCTATAATTTTGTTGTTTTTAACGTTTGTATCATTGTATTATGTACTGCTTACATTTGTTTTATAACTTATTTGCAAAATTTTGTTTTGTCAAATCTCACCCTTGGTTTTTAGCCGAGGGTGAGATTTTTATGTATGTTTAAAATATTTTGTAGGCTTATTAAGCAGGCATTAAATATTTGTTTAAACGTATATGTAAAAACATCTGCACAGATACATAATAAACAATTTTTAAAATTAATTATTAAGTTGCGCTTTTACGTTTGTTTATTAATAAATGTGGTTGTGCTAATTAATTTTTGCTTGACAATTATAAGTTTTGATAGTACAATGTAAATAAATTTAGTTAAATAAATTTAGTTAAATTTATAATATAAAAAAATAAAGCGAGGAACAATTATGTTTGAACAAGTAAAAGATACTATTATAAGCACCTTAGGTTGCGAGGCAGACGATGTGACAATGGAAGCAAAAATTGCTGACGATTTAGGCGCAGATAGCCTTGACGCTGTAGAACTTAATATGGCACTTGAAGAAAAAACAGGCGTTACAATTCCGGATGAAGTTTTAGTTGCATTTGTAACTGTTGCTGACATTGTAAATTATTTAAGCGCTAAAGTTTAAAGTTAAACAAAACATAAAAGTCTTTCTTTGACGAGGAAGACTTTTACTGTTAGTAGTGCATTTTTAAATATTTGGGCAGGCACTAAATAAATAATTTATAAAGCCTTGATAAGGCTATTGTAATAGTATTAAAAAAACAGTAAATTGCCTAACTTTAAAGCTTACATTTAAAGTAAATGCAGGGCTTTGGGCAATACATTTTTAAAAGGGTATAACAATAATAAATTTAAAACCCTAGAAAGGGACGAGTGTAATTGACAGGACTTGATATACTTGCAACAGGTAAATGCATACCGTCAACCGTATTTAGTAACGATGATATGCGAAAATTTGTTGACACAAACGATGAATGGATAATAACACGCACAGGCATAAAGCAAAGATATTTTTGTACTAGCAACGAAACAACTATATCTTTAGCAGTAGATGCCAGTTTAAAAGCTATAAAAAGAGCTAAAATAGACAAATCTCAAATTGGTGTTTGCATTGTGGCAACTTTTACGCCGGAATATGCTACACCAAGCACGGCTTGCATTGTGCAAAATGAGCTTGGGCTAGACAGCACAACAATATGTTTTGACCTTAACGCTGCTTGTAGTGGATTTTTATATGCGCTTGAAACAGCAAGGGCTTTGCTTTGTACAAATGATAAAAAGTATGCGCTTGTTATTGGCAGTGAAAAAATTAGTGACTTATTAGATTTTACAGACAGAGGCACTTGTGTGCTTTTTGGCGATGGCGCCGGTGCGGCCGTTGTACAGCTTAAAAAAGTTAAGCGTTATTACAGTATTTTTGGTGGTAACGGTGATGTTGCGCCATTAAGTGCTAATGCGCGTAGCGAAGATAAATTTTTAAAAATGGACGGACATACAGTGTTTAGGTTTGCAGTTGATACTATATGTAATTCAATAACAGAAGTTGCTGAAAAATCTGGCTGCAATTTAGACAATATTGATTGGTTTATTTGCCCCCAAGCTAACGGGCGTATTATTGATTTAGCAGCAAAAAAACTTAAAATCCCAATAAAAAAATTCTATAAAAATATGGACAAATACGGCAATACTTCTGCCGCTAGTATCCCAATAGTAATAGACGAAATGACACAGAAAAACTTATTACAAAAAGGACAAGAAATAATTTGTGTTGGATTTGGCGCAGGCCTTGCATGGGGTGCAACTTTATTAACGTATTAATGAAAGGGTTTTATCATGAAACTTAATAAACTACTAGGTACAAAATATCCATTTATCCAAGGAGGCATGGCAAACATTGCAACAGGAGAATTTGCTGCGGCGGTATCAAATGCCGGTGCATTAGGCCTTATAGGTGCAGCTGCAATGACAGCCGATATTTTGCGTGAGAATATACGCATTTGCAAAGAAAAAACAGATAAACCTTTTGGCGTTAATTTAATGCTTATTAACCCACAAGTTGATGAAATGGCACAAGTTGTTATTGACGAAGGCGTAAAAATTGTTACAACAGGTGCCGGTAACCCGGGTAAATATATGAATGCGTGGAAAGAAGCCGGCATTAAAGTTATACCTGTTGTACCTGCGCCAATTTTGGCAAAAAGGCTTGTGTCAATGGGTGCCGATGCCATTATAGCCGAGGGCACTGAAAGTGGTGGACATGTTGGAGAAATGACAACTATGGCGTTAGTGCCACA
>CAYJDK010000015.1:0-7965 GCA_964368905.1 uncultured Bacteroides sp. | reverse complement strand
AAGTTGTTGATGCGGTTGATGTGCCTGTTATTGCTGCAGGTGGTATTGCTGATGGCAGACAATTTTTGGCGGCACTTGCACTTGGCGCTTGTGGTGCACAACTTGGCACTTGTTTACTTGTAAGTAAAGAATGCCCAATACATGAAAATTATAAAAATGCTGTAATAAAAGCAAAAGGCAGCGATACTGTTGTTACAGGCCGTATTGCCGGTACACCTGTACGTATAATTAAAAACGCAATGGCTAAAGAATACGTAGCTAAAGAAAAAGAAGGCCTAGATAAAATGGAGCTTGAACATTATACACTTGGCAGTTTGCGCCGTGCGGTGTTTGATGGTGACATTAAAACAGGAAGTTTGATGGCAGGGCAAACAGCAGGACAATTGGATGAAATTAAACCACTTGCAACAATATTTGAAGAAATATATACCCAAAGTCAAAATTTGCTTAAGAGTTTACAGGAGGGTTAATTTTGAAAGGTATAGAAATATGCGATAAATTTTTAAATGTGCCTATATTACAAGGCGGCATGGGTGTTGGTATATCAATGTCAAACCTGGCAGGTGCTGTTGCGTTGCAAGGTGGCATGGGCACAATTAGTACGGCTTGTGCCGGGTATAAAGAAGATGATTATTTAAAAAACCCACAAGAAGCAGATATGCGTGCATTAACAAAATACATACAAACCGCAAAAGAAATTGCAAATGGCAATGGTATGGTTGCAATAAACGCTATGGTTGCTACAACAAGGTATGCGCAAAGCGTTCAAACAGCTATAAAAGCCGGAGTTGATGCCGTTGTTTGCGGTGCCGGGTTGCCGCTTACATTGCCAAGCATTGTTGGCGATGCAAAAGTTGCAATAGCCCCTATAGTTTCAAGCGCAAGGGCTGCCACACTTATATGTAAAACTTGGTGGAAACGCTACGCAAAATTGCCTGATTTTATTGTTGTTGAAGGCAGTAAAGCAGGTGGCCATTTAGGTTTTGATGCTGATGCTATTATAAACAAAACAGTACCTAGCCTTGAGCATATTATTACAGAAGTGGTACAGGCGGTTGAATCTTTTATACCATTAGTTGGCAGGGCTATACCTGTTTTTGGTGCAGGTGGTGTATACACAGGCGGCGACATAAAAAAAATAGTTGATGCAGGCGGCGCAGGCGGACAAATTGCAACACGTTTTATTGCAACACCCGAGTGCGATGCAACGCAAGGATATAAAGATGTTATTATAAGTGCTTGCGAAGACGATGCTGTTATTATAAAAAGCCCTGTTGGCATGCCGGGTAGGGCAGTAAACACGCAGTTAGTGCAAAAAATTGCAAAAAGCAATTTGCAAGAAAATAAAAGTTGTGTTAACTGTATAACAACATGTTCTCCTGCTAAAACGCCATTTTGTATTTCAAACGCATTAATAGCTGCTGCAAAAGGTGATGTTGAAAACGGATTGTTTTTTTGTGGCAGCAATGTTGGGCTTATTAATAAAATGAGCAGCGTTAAAGATATAATGGACAGTTTAAAAACACAGTGGGAGGCTGCAAAATAATGAAAATAGCTTTTTTATACGCTGGGCAAGGCAGCCAATGCGTTGGAATGGGCGCCGATTTTTATGAAGCGTACCCTACATATACTAAATTAATTGATGATGCACAAAAATGTGTTGATTTTGATTTAAAAACATTATCATTTGAAGGGCCGATACAAACATTATCTCAAACGCAGTTTACACAGCCTTGCATGGTTGCTTTTGCAAGTGGTGTTACTGCCGTTTTAAAAGAAAAAGGCATAGTGCCAAATGTTGTTGCGGGGCTTAGCCTTGGAGAATATTCAGCACTGCAAGCGGCAGGCGTTTTTACACCGCAACAGGCCGTAAGCCTTGCGGCGTTTAGGGGCAAAGCTATGGAAAGCGCTTGCGATGGCATAGATTGTGGCATGGCTGCAATTTTAGGGCTTGACCGTGATGTTTTACAAGATTTGTGCGTTAAAGCGTCAACTTTGGGTGTTGTATCAATAGCAAATTACAACTGTGCAGGCCAACTTGTAATAAGCGGAGAAAAATGTGCAGTTAACGCTGTTTGCGTTACAGCTAAAGAAGCCGGCGCTAAAAGGTGCTTACCATTACAAGTTAGCGGTGCGTTTCATTCATCACTTATGGATAAAGCCGCACTTGCTTTAAACGGATATTTTAAAAATTTACAATTTGGCAATATGCAAATGCCTGTATATTTTAATACTACAGCAAAAATGTTGCAAAAAGGGCAAACTATTGCAAATTTGCTTGAGCTACAAGTTAAAAGCAGCGTTTATATGCAAGACACTATTGAAAACATGATATCCGATGGCGTTGATACTTTTGTTGAAATTGGCGCAGGCAAAGTGCTTAGCGGCTTTGTTAAAAAAACCAATGCAGATGTTAATGTTTTGGCAGTAAGTACAGTTGAAGATATACAAAAACTTGAAATATTTGTTAAGGAGAACCAATATGTTAAAAGATAAAAACGTAGTAGTTACAGGTGGTAGCAGGGGCATTGGCAAGCAAATTTGTTTGCATTTTGCACAGCTTGGTGCTAATATAGTTGTAAACTATGCCGGCAATGAAAATGCAGCAAACGAAACAGTAAAATTGTGCAAAGAATACGGAGTTAAAGCTGTTGCTATAAAGGGCAACGTTGCAATAGCAGACGATGCACAAAATGTAATTGATACTTGCATTAAAGAGTTTGGGAGCATTGACATTTTAGTAAATAATGCAGGGGTAACACGCGATAATTTACTAATGCGCATGAGCGAAGACGATTTTGATGCCGTTATAGACACAAACCTTAAGGGTGCATTTTTATGCACAAAATTTGCATCGCGACCAATGTTAAGGCAAAAACACGGCCGTATAATAAACATGGGTAGCGTTGTTGGCGGCAGAGGTAATATAGGGCAAGCAAACTATGCGGCCAGCAAAGCCGGGCTTGTTGGGTTTACAAAATCAATAGCAAAAGAATTTGCATCAAAAGGTGTAACTGCAAATTTAATTGCGCCCGGGTTTATTGAAACAGAAATGACAGCCGTTTTACCCGATGTTGTTAAAGATAAAGTTTTGGCCGAAATACCTGTTGGCACAATGGGGCAACCTAAAGATGTTGCAAATGCAGCCGCGTTTTTTGCAAGCGATGCCGCAAGTTACATAACGGGGCAAGTTTTATACGTTGATGGCGGCATGGCCGTATAATAAGGAGGTTTTTACTATGAGTAATCGCAGAGTAGTTATTACCGGCATGGGTGCAATATCGCCAATAGGCAACACAACAGATGAAGTTTGGTCTTCTGTAATTGCCGGAAAATGCGGTATTGATGAAATTACGCTTTATGATACTACCGAACAAAAAGTTAAAATTGCAGGCGAAGTTAAAAACTTTGTGCCTGAAGATTATATAGATAAAAAAGAGGTTCGCCGCCTTGACCGTAGTTCTCAATTTGCGGTTGCCGCCGCAAAACAAGCTGTTGCAATGAGTGGCATAGACATTGAAA
Source organism: uncultured Bacteroides sp. (assembly GCA_964368905.1). Classification (GTDB taxonomy): domain Bacteria; phylum Bacillota; class Clostridia; order Oscillospirales; family Ruminococcaceae; genus Ruthenibacterium. The sequence goes on along the minus strand of CAYJDK010000015.1, from coordinate 4,443 downwards.
AAGAAGACACTTACCGCTTAGGCGTTTTAATGGCATCAGGTATTGGCGGTTTAAAATCAATACAAAACGAGTGCCTTAAAGGTGATGAAAAAGGGTATGATCGCGTGTCGCCGTTTTTTATACCAATGAGTATTGCAAATATGCCTGCCGGCAACGTTGCCATTGCTGTTGGTTTTAAAGGTATGTGTAGTTGCCCTGTTACTGCTTGTGCTTCAGCTACAAACGCCATTGGCGATGCAATGCGTTATGTGCGCGACGGTTATGCTGATGTTATGCTTTGTGGTGGTACAGAGGCAAGCATTACACCGCTTGGTATAGGCGGGTTTACTTCACTTAAAGCACTTAGCGATTCTAACGACAAAAATGCAGCGTCTACCCCATTTGATGCAAACCGTAGCGGTTTTGTAATGGGCGAAGGTGCCGGTGTGTTTATTTTAGAAGAGTATGAGCGTGCAAAGTTACGTGGTGCAACTATTTATGGAGAAATTGTGGGTTATGGCGTTAGTTGTGATGCATACCACATTACTGCCCCTACACCTGATGGTTCCGGTGCGGCAAAAGCCATGGAATTTGCTATGCAAGATGGCAATGTTATGCCACAACAAATTGGTTACATTAATGCACACGGTACGTCAACACCATTAAACGATGCGGGGGAAACAAAGGCCGTTAAACTTGCTTTTGGCGATAATGCGTACAATTTGGCGATAAGTTCTACAAAAGCTATGACAGGGCATTTACTGGGTGCTTCCGGTGCTGTTGAAAGCATTATTACAGTGCTTGCACTTAAAAACAACTATTTGCCTGCAACAATTAACTATAAAACTAAAGACCCCGAGTGTGATTTAGATATTGTGCCAAACGTTGGCCGCAATGCAAATATATCTTATGCGATGAAGAACTCCCTAGGTTTTGGAGGACATAACGCAAGTTTAGTATTTAAAAAATGGGAGATGTAAAATGGAGCTGAATATTGAACAAATTAAAGAAATTTTGCCGCATAGGTATCCTTTTTTACTAATAGATAAAGTAACCGAAGTTGTGCCGGGCAAAATGGCAACCGCTATAAAGTGCGTTACGGCTAATGAAGACTTTTTTAACGGACATTTCCCTAAAAAACCGGTTATGCCGGGAGTTTTAATAATAGAAGCACTTGCGCAAACAGGTGCCGTTGCAATTTTAAGCGAAGAAGAAAACAAAGGTAAAATTGCCCTTTTTGGTGGCATTAAAAAAGCCAGGTTTAAACGCCAAGTTGTACCGGGTGATGTGCTTGAATTAACTTGTAAATTAACATACCGCTGTGGTTCAATTGGGTTTGGCGAAGCAGTTGCAACTGTTAATGGACAAGTTGCGGCAACATCAGAGCTAACTTTTGCTGTTGAATAAAAAAATAGAAAGCGTGGTAAAAATATGTTACAAGAAGTTTTTTCAGACGTGTATTTAAAGTTTAAATTACACTTTTATAAACAAGTTTTTTCAAGGTTTACAAATAGAGAAGCCACGCTTACAACGGTTGAAACTTTTTGCATGGAAATTATTAATGCGCTAAACGGGCCTACGGTAAACGAATTTGCTAAGTTTATTGACATATCATCGCCAAATGCTGCGTATAAAGTTAACCACCTTATACAAAAAGGGTACTTAAAAAAAGTGCAATCTGAAGTTGATAGGCGTGAATTTTATATTGAGCCAACTGAAAAATATTTTGAATATTATAACTTAAGTTATAATTATTTAAGCAAAGTTATGGGCAGAATTTCTGAGAGGTTTACGCCTGAAGAAAGCGCAAAATTAGAAGAGATGCTTACAATTGTTTCGGCTGAATTGATGCCTGAAATTGAAATTGGCAAAGATAAAAAATAAAATATTAATGTGGTACATGTTTTGGCTCTGTTTACAAAAAAGGCTATGCAAAACAAGGGCAAAATTTTGTAAAGGCGGCTTTGTCAACAGCCGCGTTTTGCGGCATGCATGTTTAAATGCTACACTTACACGCAGTTTTATAAAATATGTATCAACTTTTTTTAGCATTATAAAAACACAAAACCCTAGGCTATTAGCCGAGGGTTTTGTGTTTTTATGCACATTTAAAACCTTGAGAATGTGAAGGCTTTTAATGCAAGTATGGTATATTAATATAACGGTTTTATGTATTATTTATTGCAAAAATTAAAAATTAAGTTATAATTATTATAAAGCTTATATTGTGCGCAGTACAATGCAAATAAGTCTAAGTATTATTTATACCTTGCAGTTTTTTTGCGGTGTGGGCTCAAGCATAATTAACATGCTAATTTATGTTTTTCTCGTTAGGTGCAAATAATTGGGTAGCAATGGTGTTGCTAGCTTTTTCAGGGCAAATAGCGTGGGCGGTAGAAAATACATGGTTTAACACGTTTGTTAACGATGAAATTTCTCCGAACCCCGGTATTATTAGTGCTATGGTAGCGGCAAGTGCAATAACTGCAACACTTGCTACGTTTTTTATGGGCACTTTTAGCGACAGGATAGGCAAACGCAGGGCAATTATTTTGTTTGGTTATATTTTATGGGGTGTATCAACCGCTGCATTTCCATTATCGTCACTTGCTAACACAACGGCAGTATCTGTTGCGCTGTTGTTAATTTTAGATTGCGTAATGACGTTTTTTGGTTCTACCGCAAACGATGCATGTTTTAATGCATGGATAACAGATGTAACAGACAGCACAAACCGAGGAACTGTTAGTGGAATTTTAGAGGTTTTCCCCCTTGTTGCGCTTGTTGTAACTACTGTTGCCTCCGGTGTTGTTATAGACACATTTGGTTATACCGTGTTTTTTATATGCCTTGGTATAATAGTAAGCTTAAGTGGTGTTATAGGCGCGCTTTTTATGAAAGATGTGGCAACACTTTCTGAAAAAAATAATTTGAGTTATAAAAAACAGTTAATAAAGGCGTTTTCTTTTAGTGCATTAAAAAAAGACAAAAAGCTTAAATGGCTTTTAATTTGCATACTTGTATTTACAGCCGCAGAACAAATAGCAGTTCCATATCAAATAATATATTTTACGCAAACACTAAAATTTAATTATACTGAAATAGGGCTTTACCTTGGAATAATGACACTATTATCAGGTGTTGTAGGTGTAGGTTTTGGGTTAGTTGTAGATAAAGTAAAAAAAAGCAAAGCAATGATATTTTCTTTAATAATATCAGCTATTGGTTTTTTTATCGTGGCAAGTGCTAAAACAATGTTGTTATTGTGTATGGGCATTTTTGTTATGGCATTTGGTATTGTTGCTAAAATAATAGTAAGCGGAGCATGGTTAAGAGACTTAACACCACAAAACGAGGTTGGCAGTTTTCAAGGTATACGCATGGTTTTTAGGGTGCTTTTGCCAATGATTATAGGCCCATACATAGGCCAGTTTATAATATCATTATTTGGCACACCAATTGTGGTAAATGGTAATAGTGGCTTTTTACCTACAAATTTAATTTTTGTAGTTGCAGGCGCATGCACGTTGCTTGCGTTTATTCCTCTTTACATTATGGGCAAAGCTAATGAAAGCAGAAAGGTGTAGTTTAACATGTTAAGTAAAATAGATGTTAATAACGTTTTAAGCGAGTATCCAAGGCCACAATTATGGCGTGACAGTTATATAAACTTAAATGGGATTTGGGATTATTGCGTTGCAAATGAAAATGAGCCTAAAACATATAGCGAAAAAATTGTTGTGCCGTTTTCACCGGAATGCGAGCTATCCGGCAATGTGACAATTCCAAAACCGGGCGAATATTTATGGTATAAAAAAGAAATTACATTGCCCGAAAATTTTAATAAAGGTAAAATATTATTGCATTTTGGGGCGGTAGACTGGCATGCAACAATTTTTGTGAACGGAGTAAATGTTGGCGAGCATAAAGGCGGATACACAAGTTTTTGTTTTGATATTACGCAATATTTAAAAGAAGAAAACAATGTTTTAGTTGTAAAAGTGTTTGACCCTCAAGACTTAGCGCCGCAATCAAGAGGAAAGCAAAAAATTAAAAGTGGTGGAATATGGTACACTCCACAAAGCGGTATATGGCAAACTGTGTGGATGGAGAGTGTGCCAACTACTTTTATAAAAAGTGTTGATATAATACCTGATTTTGAAAATGCAAAAGCGTATATTACTGTAAATTGCAATAAAGATATATCATGTGAAATTAGTATAAAAGAGCAAAAAATTACAGCAAAGTGCAATGTAAAAACGCAAATTGACATGCCGAATTTTATAGCGTGGGATATGGATAACCCATATTTATATAACGTAGAAGTAAAGGCAGAAAGCGATTACATTAAAACATATTTTGCAATGCGTGTATTAAATATTATACAAGACAAAAAAGGCATAAAGCGTTTATATTTAAACGGCAAAGAGTGTTTTTGCAACGGTGTGTTAGACCAAGGCTATT
>CAYJDK010000014.1:10254-17873 GCA_964368905.1 uncultured Bacteroides sp. | reverse complement strand
ACGAGCCGAAAGCCATGAAATAAAAATTATATAATGCCGCGCATTATATAAATAACACGCAGTGTTATTTATTGGCATATTTCGGCGGTTGTGGTGCAAAGAACGAGCAAAAATTCGTAGAACAACGTATTCAAATTGTTAAGCTGTAAAACCATATTTATAAAGCGAGAGGGTTGATTTATTTGAGTATTATAGGTTATATGATAGCTATACCGTCCATAATTATAGGAATACTTGCCGCAATAATTATTATATTGCTACCTTTTGTTATTTTAGGGTTTTTAATATACTATATTAAAGAATTTATAATAAGTTTAAATTAAAATTTAAACCGAGAATAATTAATTTAAAAGCTAATACCATAAAGTTATAAATTTAACTTAAAATGTTTTGCACTACTAACAAAAAATGCTAATAAAAAAATAAACCTTACTTTGTAACAAATAAGGTTTATCAGCAATTTAAGTATTTTATTTATTTTTTACTGCTGTTTTTTAATTATTGTGTAATATGTTTTTCAAGTTCGTTGCAAAGCTCTGCGTAATCGTTAAGCGTTAGCTGCTCCCCGCGCGCGCTTGGCGGCAACTTTGCTGCCGCCATAGCGGCCGAAACGGCCGCCTTTGGCAGCGCAAGCACCGAGCTTATTGAATTTAATGCAGTTTTTCTGCGCTGGCCAAATGCCGCGCGTACAACTCGCTGCAAGTTTAATTCATTTTGCACCTGTACGGGTGGTGTTTTTAAAAGTGTCATTTGAATAACAGCACTTGTAACTTTTGGCGGTGGAAAAAAGCTGCCGGGTTGAACTTTAAACAACAATTTCGGCTCGCTGTAATACCTAACCGAATACGTAATAGCTCCCGCTTGCCTTGTCCCTGTTTTAGCACAAATCCTCTGCGCTACTTCGTCTTGCACCATTACAGTTATATGCTCAATTGGCAGTTTTTCTTCAAGCAACCTCATAATTATAGGGCTTGTTATATAATACGGTAAATTTGCGCAAACAGCAACTTTAAGTGTTCCAAATTCGCTTTTAATTATCTCGTTTATATCAACTTTTAAAACATCGTTTAAAATTACTTTTACATTATCATAATTCTCTAATGTTTCATCTAAAATAGGCGGCAACCTATCATCAATTTCTATCGCCACAACTTTAGCAGCTTTTTCTGCAAGCTCTTTTGTTAATACCCCTATACCGGGCCCTATTTCAAGCACACCGTATTCTTTATCAATTCCGGCCGCCTCAACTATTTTGGGGCATATTCCTGCATTAACTATAAAATTTTGTCCAAACCCTTTAGACAAAGAAAACCCGTGCCTTTCACATAATTGTTTTACCGTTTTAATATCGGTAAGTTCCATATGTGTGCCCCGCTTTCAATTTATTCTTGTTCTTCACTTTCGCTTTGTGCCTCAACCGAGTCTTGCTGTGGCTCGGTTTCTTCTTGCACAGGCTCTTCTTGTGTTTGTTCTTCTTGTTGCACTTCAGTTTCCTCTTGCACCGTTTCTTCTGCGCTCATTCCGGCACCAGAAAGCCGTATAACTACCTCTTTAGCACGCATAATTTGCGAGTCTGTGCTAATATTTAAGTCATAATACATTTCCAGCTCATCTTCACGCAACTGCGATTCAATGTCAGGCTCTAAACCTATATTGTTAAACTCTTCGTTTAACCCAGTTAATATTATACCAATTGTATAGCTAATTGCAGAACCATCACTCAACCTAACAGGTTCACACTGTATGCTGCCTATTCCTGCAGTTTGCGTGCCAACAATTTGTCCAATGCCAAAATCACGAACGCCTGCAGCAAACAATTCTGCACCGGCCTGTGTTTGTCCGTTTACAAGAACAACAACAGGCACATCAATTTGGTTTACATTGTCTGAAATTTCTATAACTTCTGCAGTTCCATCTCTAGAAACTTGGTATCCCATGGCACCAGCAGGGCAAAGCACATCAAGCGTATCCATTGCGCTGTCAAGGCTACCACCATCATTGCTACGCAAATCAATAACAAGCCCAATCAACCCTTGCTCAGACTTTTTCATAGTTTCAATAGCCGAAGAAAGCTCGCCCGGAGTTTGAATATTAAAGTCTATTATTTTAATATAGCCAACAACTTCATTTTCATTTTGTGCCCATTCAACAGTTGTTATTTCGTATTGCCTGCGCTGCACCACAGTAGGCTCTGACTCTTGGTTAGTACGGTCTGCATATTTAAGCGTTAAAGAGCTACCATCTGTGCCCCTTAAAAGGGCGTTAACCGCACTAAGCGACAAATTCCTCAAGTCGTTTCCGTCAATTTCTAAAAGAGTATGTCCGTTTTCAATTCCTAAGTCAAACGCAGGAGATGACGTATACGTGCGAATAACTCTTGGGTATTCATTGCTTTCCTTAACAATGTCAACTCCTATTCCAATACTAACGCCTGACTGCTCGTTTAAATAATTAACATATTGCTCTGCTGTGTAATATCTTGCATATTGGTCAGATATACCGGCCATATACCCTGTGCCCAGCATATCATAAAGCATATCGTTATTTATCATATAATACGCATTTTCACGCACATCTTTATCAATCTCGGCCAGTTTTTCGTATTGAGTTTCTTTTTGCCGCACACTTGCCACGGTATCCTCAAACAAACTCTGAGAAAAAATCATTGTTACAGAGAAAGTAACAGTCATTGCAATAATTGCAAGTGCAAGTGCTAAGTTAACAGAAATTTTACGATTCATATAATAGTATCCCTTTCAAAAAGCCAGTGCAAACAACTTTTACACATTTATTATGCATAAATTGCTTTTTGCAAATTATTTTAACATCGCCACAACAGACGGGTCAAGGTAAACTCTTGGATTAACTGTTGCACCATTCAAATTAACTTCAAAGTGCAAGTGGTTACCGGTAGAGCTTCCTGTAGTTCCAACAGCTCCAATTGGGTCTCCCTTTTTAACATATTCGCCACTGTTTACATATCTTGCAGACATATGCCCATATAACGACACAAGGCCGGAACCATGATCAAGCTTAACAACTGTTCCATAGCTCCAGTGTGCTGTTGTAGAAACAAGCCCGTCTGCGGCGGCATATATAGTTACGCCTGCCGGTGCCGGCATGTCTATGCCCCTGTGTATATCCCATACGCCCCAAAGAAGACGTGCTTCATTATAATCTGAACTAATGCTGTAATACCCCGGCAATGGCCATGAAAACACACCGCCGTCATATACAAAGTCCAATCCTTCGGTTGGGGTAACAAAGCTTAGCCATGTTTCTTGCGCCGCTTTAAACTGCGCAGTTAAATCTCCATAAGCCGTTTCTTGTGCTTGCAAAGTTGCTTCGCTCTCACTTAGCTGCGTGTTTACTTGTAACAACGCACTTTGATACTCTACACTTTTAGCGTCAAGTTGTTCTTGCGTTGCAGTTAGTTCATCTACCCTTGCTTGTATGTCAGCAGCTTGAGCTTCAAGTTCGGCTTCTTCTGTTCGGTATTTTTCAATTAAGTCTGTGTCGCTAATAGATATTTGTTGCAAGTTTTCAGAATATCTAAGTGAATCTGAAAAACTCGTTACTCCAAGCAATGTAGACATCTCGTTGTCGTCTCGCATTATATACATAGCTTTTAATCTATCTTCAAACAATTTTTTTGTATCTGCAAGTTGCAAAACTTTTGCCTCAAGTTCTACTTCTTTTTGCAAAAGTGCTGTTTTTTGGTTTTCAATATCAGTTTTTAAAACTTCTATTTGCCTTGCAATAATATCTGCCTGTTCTTGATAATACGCCTGTGTTTGTTGCTGATCGGAAATATCATCTTCAAGGCTATCTATTTGGTTTTTTACATCTTGTAGCTGGTCTTCAAGCTCATTCATTTGCTGTAATGCTTCGTCTTTTGTCATTCCGGGGTCTACTTCTTCTTGTTCTTGTGCATCACCCGCAGTATCGTCCGTTTGCGTTTCAGTGTCAACCTCTTGTGCAAACACAGTTAGCATAGTTGGAACAAGTAGGCTAATTATCATTATAACAGCAAGTACCATACATGCAATACGTACAACATTTCTCGACATAACATTCTCCTATCCGATAAAAAAATACATGCAAATATGCCAAAATTTATATTTAAATAAAATTTTAGCATATTATATTTTTAATATTTATTATACTTTTAAGTGTTTTTTAATACTTGTGGCACAGCCTAGCCCGCCTATAAAAATACCAAAAAGCAAAAATCCACCTACTAAAAACGGCATACAATCGTTAAACGGCAAAAGGTTGTCAACTATGCTTCTGTCCCATGTGGAATCCGGTAAATTTGCCGTATAAATAAGCGCATAATATCCACCGCCAACAAGCAACGATGCAATTGTTCCCGCAAGTGTTTGTTGCGCCAACAAATTTCATAATATTAATTTCTTTGCGCCTTGCAAAAACCGTTAATCCTATTGTGTTATTAATTATTACAACAGAAACAATACCCAAAATGGCAACAAGTCCCCAGCCAACATACGTTACTGTTTGTTGAATTTCTATTAAAACTCTGGATAAATCTTCAGGCACGTTTATTTTATAAACGTAATCACCTGTTGCCGCCGTTATTTCATCAACCGTTGTTTGTAAAAGTTCAAGGTCAATAACCTTTGCCCTTAAAGATGGCGGCAGTGGGTTTTCTGTGCTTGCGTTAGTTTCATAAGGCTCTAGTAAATCCGCGTTATCACCCATAAAACTTTTCATCTCTTGCAGGGCTTGTTCTTTTGATATGTACTCACAAGTAGAAACATTATCAATTGTTTCTACCGCAACACGCAAATCGTAAATAGTTTCTTCGGGTATACCGTCAACAAGGTAAACCTCTACTAAGTTTTGAGAGCTTAAATATTCAACATAACTATTAACATTTAAACTTAATAGCACCGCAATGCCTGTTATAAAAAGGCACGCCGTTAAAACGCCTATAGATGCAAGTGTCATTAATTTATTTGCAACCATGTTACGCAAACCCTGGCGTATAAGGTAGCCTACACTCGAAAATTTCATTTATAAGCCACCTCCCCCGGCATCATGTCGTGCACTACTTCACCATGGTCAATTGTAATTACACGCTTATCAAACTGCATTGCAAGCTCTTTTTCATGCGTTACAACAACAACAGTTGTGCCAACACTGTTTATAGCTTGCAATAGCTCCATTATTTCCATGCTTAGTTCGGGGTCAATGTTACCTGTTGGCTCGTCTGCTATAATAATAGACGGCGAGTGCACAAGTGCACGTGCAAGGGCAACACGCTGCTGTTCTCCGCCGGACATTTCAGACGGAAAGTTATGTGCTCTTTTTGACAAACCTACTAAGTTAAGTACATATGGCACACGCCTTTTAATATGGCGCTCTGCAATATTTGTAGCACGCATTGCAAATGCAACGTTTTCATAAGCTGTCATTGTTGGTATTAGCCTAAAGTCTTGAAAAACCACGCCAAGCCCCCTGCGCAAAATAGGTATTTGACGTTGCTTTAACTTAGATAAATCTTTACCATTAACGTAAACTTTGCCGGATGTTGCAATTTCTTCACGCAAAATTAATTTTAAAAACGTGCTTTTTCCTGCACCGGAATGCCCCAAAACAAAAACAAATTCGCCTTTGTCAATGTTCAAATTTAAATTTTGAAGCGCTACAACTTGTTTACCGTTTGCGCCTGTAAACACCTTGCGAACACCCTCAAATCTTATCATCAAATACATCTCCTAACTTTGGCGTGTTAAATACAAAAACAGTAACGTTATTACATTAAATGTACAACAGTACATTAATTATTCATAATAACATAAAAATGTGAATTTCATGTGTATAAGTTGTGAAAGCCAACTTATACAAAACCATGCAAAACATTTTTAACAAATAATTAACGTAACACCGCCGCCTTTAATTTTTAATGTTAAAAGGCGGCGGATAATTTTTTAATATTTTGCCGGGTTTGCGTTTAAATATTTTTTAACCATTAGTGCAACCTTAAAAACAATCGCATCATCAAATTCCCTTAAATCAAGGCCTGTCAATTTTTTAATTTTTTCAAGGCGGTAAACAAGTGTATTTCTGTGTACAAAAAGTCCTCTACTTGTTTCAGAAACATTCAAGTTGTTTTCAAAGAATCTTTGAATTGTAAACAGCGTTTCAGAATCAAGGCTTTCTATGCTACCTTGTTTAAAAACTTCACGCAAGAACATTTCACATAGTGTTGTTGGCAATTGGTATATTAAACGAGCAATTCCTAGGTTATCGTAATTTATTATGGCGTGCTCTGTATCAAACACCTTACCAACCTCAAGTGCACCTCTAAGGCTATCTGCGCCTCTTTAAAGCTTGTTGCAAGGTCTTTAACATTTTGTATAGGCGTTCCTATTCCCACAACAGACTTAATATAATGTTCGCTGTTTAATGTGTCTACAATACTTGTTGCAAGTTTTGTTATGTGCTCGTTATCTGTGCTGCGTTTTATTTCTTTAACAAGAACTGTGTCGTTCTCGCTAATATTAAACACAAAATCTTTTTGTTTGTCAGGGAAAAGCCCGCTTACAACCTCATAAGCCGAAATATCATTGCCACTTGTAACCCTAATTAGCAAAACCACACGTAAAACGTCTGTTGTAAAATGAAGTTCACGTGCTTTTGCATATATATCGCCCGGCAAAATGTTATCAAGCACAACATTTTTTATAAAGCTGGACCTATCAAATTTTTCATCGTGATACTGTTTTATATTTTGCAATGATATGGCAAGCAGTTTTGAATAGCTGCGAGACATTTCGTCTACACCTTCTACAAAAGCTGCATAATCGTTATATTTATTTGAAGAAAATATATTAAATGTAAATCCATCTATAACAAAGCTTTCTCCCGTAAGCCTGTCAAATGATATTCCACTCTTGCTTTCTCCTATAAAGTTCAAGTTAGAGCATGCAATAATAGTTCCTGTGTCGTCTACTACTCCAACTGTACGGCCAATCGCATCTTTCATTTGGTGCAACACACTTTGAAACACTCTGTTTGCCATAAAATCTTACCTTTCTGTTTATGTTTATAATCTTCTATTAAAATAATGTGTAGTTATTTTATACAAATACATTTAGTTTCTGCACTCTATTTTACACAATTTTTACGACTTTTGCAACACATTTCACCAAATTATTATGTGTTTTTTGTATGTTTTTTTATTTTTTATTTAAAACCACGCTATTTACAGGTATAATACTACCAAAATTTATCTTTTTTAAATAATATATTGCAATAATAACTATTTATTTAATCTCTTTATCATTTGCACCTCATTTTTTGTAAGCAATTTATATTCTCCGCTTTTTAAGTTTTCGTCTAGCAAAAGCTCGCCCATTGCCGTTCTGTGCAGCTCTTCTACTCCAATATTAAAAACGCCAAACATTCTTTTAATTTGGTGGTAAACACCTTGTGTAATAACAACGCTTACCTTACAACTGTCATTTTCATTTATAATTAATTTTGCCGGTTTAAGTTTTTTTCCATCGGCAAGTGTAACACCTTTTTCAAATTCTGTTGCAATTTTTGTGCTTGCTTTCTCGCTTAATACAACATCATATGTTTTGCTTATA
>CAYJDK010000014.1:7616-10244 GCA_964368905.1 uncultured Bacteroides sp. | reverse complement strand
TGGTTTTTAGGAGATAAAATTTCATGTGCAAACTCGCCGTCGTCTGTAAGCAACACAAAACCTGTACTCGTTTTATCAAGCCTTCCCGCAGGAAAGAGGTTTTTTCTTTTGTGTTCATTTTCTAATAAATCTATAACTGTTTTGTCTGTTTCATCTTTTGTTGCACAAATTACACCTTTTGGTTTATTTAGCATAATATAAATATGTTTTTCATATAAAAGTTTGTGCCCGTTTAAACACACTATATCTTCGCCTGCTACCATTTGTTCTGCCTTTTTACACTTAATGCCGTTTATTGTAATATTATCTTTTTTTATTATTAATTTTACCTGTGTTCTGCTTTTGTTTGTACACATGGCTATGTATTTATCAAGTCGCACAATATTCTCCTTTTTAGTAGTTATGCTTCTTACTTTTAAAATTAATTTATGTATAAACTATTAACATTTACCTTGTTTTATTTAATATGTGTTGTTTCAAAAAATAAATATTTTTTTATTTTTTGAATACTTATAACGTTTTATCACACTATAAAATTTATTTGAGAAAAATATACATTTTTTTCAAATTTCACCGCTTTTATTTTATTTTATTTTATGGTATTATTAGGTGTATTGTTTGTATATAATATCATAAACATGTATAAAGAGCAATTTTCTGGGGGTACAAAAATGAGTAAATATAACGTAGCGGTTTTATTTGGGGGAACATCAAGCGAGCACGATATATCTTTGTTAAGTGCTACATCTGTTTTAAACAACTTAAACACAGAAACATACACCATATATCCGGTTGGTATTACAAAACAGGGTTTGTGGTATTTATATAGCGGAGACATTTCTTTTATAAAAAGCGGAGAATGGCAAAACAATAATTGCACACCTGCCGCTTTTTGCCCCGGTAGTGGTAAAAACGGCCTAGTAGTTTTTGACAGCGACAAAACAAGCGTTATTAACATAGATGTAGTGTTCCCTGTTTTGCATGGTAAATACGGCGAAGACGGAACAGTACAAGGGCTTTTAGAATTAACAGGAATACCTTATGTTGGCAGCGGGGTTCTTGGCAGTGCTGTATGTATGGATAAAATAATTGCAAACTGTGTTATGGACGCAAGCGGAATTAAAAGATGCGAGTGGTCTTATATGCTGGCACATGAATTTTCAGATTTTGACAACATAGAAAAGCGTGTAAGCAAAAAACTTGGCTACCCTATATTTGTAAAACCGGCAAATGCAGGTAGTAGCGTTGGTGTAAGCAAGGCCGCAAATAAACAAGAGTTGTTTAATGCAGTAAAAAATGCATTTGAACACGATGACCGCATTTTATTTGAACGATTTGTAAACGGCCAAGAGGTTGAATGTGCGGTGCGTGGCAACGAAATTGTAACAAGCACACTGCCCGGAGAAATACTGGCAAGCAAAGATTTTTATGATTTTGAAGATAAATATGTAACAGGTGAAAGCAAAACACAAATACCGGCAAATTTATCAGACGAAAAACTTAAAGAAGTTCAGCGTGAAGCCATAAAAGCATATAGAGCACTTTGTTGCAAAGGGTTTTCACGCGTTGATTTTTTTGTAGAAAAAAACACCGGTAACGTGCTTTTAAATGAAATTAATACACTGCCCGGTTTTACAAATATTAGCATGTACCCAAAATTAATGATAGAACAAGGCGAAACATATAACGAACTTTTAGACAGTTTAATAAACCTTGCTTTAGATAAGACTTAACACTAGCTCATTGTGCATAAAGCAAAGTATTTAAGGAGAAAATTGTATATGTCCCACAAAAACGCACCTATAGGTGTATTCGATTCCGGGCTTGGTGGGCTAACCGCAGTGCGTGAATTGCGCAAACTTATGCCCGATGAAGATATAATATACTTTGGCGATACAGGGCGCGTACCTTACGGAACACGCTCTAAAGAAACAATAATACATTACGCAAAACAAGATATTGCTTTTTTACTTGAAAAAAAAGTTAAATATATTATGGCTGCTTGCGGAACAGTAAGTAGCACACTGCCGCAAGAATACACAAATACTCTAAGTGTTGAATACACAGGCGTTGTAAACAGTGCTGCCGCAGCTGCTATACAAAAAACAAAAACAGGCCGCATAGGCGTTATTGGCACGCCCGCAACCATTAATAGTAAAAGCTATAATTTGGCCATAAACGCGCTAATGCCAAACGCATTTATTGTAACACAATCATGCCCGCTTTTTGTACCGCTTGTAGAAAACGGATATTTTGAAAAAAACAACAAAGTGGCAACGCTTGTTGCGCAAGATTATTTAAATAAAATAAAAAAAGAAAATATTGATGTACTTATACTTGGTTGTACGCATTACCCAATAATGGCCGGCGTTATAGCCGATGTTATGGGCGATGAGGTTACCTTAATTGACCCCGGTGCAGAGACGGCAAAAAAAACAATGCAAACACTAAAAGACAATAACTTGTTGCGCAACAATGCAAGCGGTGCAACAGGAATAGCAGAATTTTATGTTAGCGATTCTGCTGAGAGCTTTTCAAACATGGCAAGTTTATTTTTAGGCAGTTATACGGCTGGAAACGTATTTCAAATAAGTGTGGATAATTATTAACCATACTAATGAATTACGC
>CAYJDK010000014.1:0-7606 GCA_964368905.1 uncultured Bacteroides sp. | reverse complement strand
TGCATATAAAATCTGTGCGTTTTATATTAGTTACAGCGAAAGTGAAAGAACAGGGTGTGGCCAAAGCACTACAACGGTTAAGGTAGAAGGCCAAAATAAAGTTAGCATGATACGCAACGGAGACTCTCCCAGCCACTTAATAATTGAAAAAGGGTGCCGCCATGTGTGCCATTACGAAACAGTAGCAGGCGCACTAACGCTTGGCGTAGCCGCAGACGAAATTATTAGTAATTTGACAAATAACGGTGGTATGTTAAAATTTAGTTATATGCTTGATGTTGACTGTGAACGTGTGAGCAAAAATATAGTACACATTACGGTAAAATGTGTAAATTAAACGTATAAAAAGGATAATTAAACATGACAAATACTTACGCAAATTTTAATGCTGTTGAAATTTCAATGACTGCGGCGCGAGAATTATTACTAGACGCAGTTAGCACGGCTTTTAACGGCAATACATTGCCACGGTGCGAAATACCTGCTTTTGTTGTTGAAATACCGGCAGACATAAAAAACGGCGATATAGCATGTAATATAGCAATGGCAGGCGCGCGCAGTTTTAAAATGGCACCACATGCAATTGCAACTGCAATAATTAACGCAATGCCGCCTTTAGAAAACACCATGTTTACACGTGTTGAAATAGCAGGCCCCGGTTTTATTAATTTATTTTATTCTGACAATTGGTTTTGCAATGTATTAAAAGCCGCTAACACAATGGTAGATGAATACGGCAAGACAAATATTGGCGCAAATAAAAAGGTAAACGTAGAATTTGTGTCTGCAAACCCAACAGGGCCAATGCACCTTGGCAATGCACGTGGCGGCGCGCTTGGAGATTGCCTTGCAACAGTGCTTGAGTGGGCAGGTTATGAAACAACACGCGAATTTTACATTAATGATGCCGGTAACCAAATAGTTAAATTTGGCAAAAGCCTTTGTACAAGATATTTGCAAATTTATAAAGGCGAAGATGCTGTGCCTTTCCCTGAAGACGGATACAAGGGCGACGATATAAAAGAGCTTGCCCAAAGTTTTGCACAAATACACGGCGATGCTTACATAAACAGTGAAAGCGAAGAGCTTGAAACGTTGTTAATTGATTTTGCACTGCCAAAAAATATACAAGCTTTAAAAGACGATTTATGCAAATACCGCATAAACTATGATGTTTGGTTTAGCGAAAATGATTTGCATAAAAACAGCGACGTTGAAAACGTACTGCAAATGTTAAAAAACGCCGATGCTACGTATGAAAAAGACGGAGCAATTTGGTACAAAAGCACCAGATACAGCTCAAAATACGGGGCTAACAAAAACGCACGCAAGGGTGCCGGTGGCAAAGTTAACCAAGAGGACAAGGACGAGGTTTTAGTTAGGGCTAATGGAATTCCAACATACTTTGCGGCAGACATTGCATATCATTACAACAAATTTGCAGTGCGCAATTTTGACACATGCATTAATGTATGGGGAGCAGACCACCATGGCCACGTTGCCCGCCTAAAAGGCGCAATGGACGCACTTGGCCTTAATGGCGAAAACTTGCATATTGTGCTTATGCAGTTTGTGCGTCTTTTACAAAACGGGGAGCCTGTGCGTATGTCAAAGCGTACAGGCAAAGCAATAACGCTTGCTTCTTTACTTGACGATGTTCCACTAGACTCAGCACGATTTTTCTTTAATATGCGTGAATGTGGCAGTTCGGTTGATTTTGATTTAGACTTAGCCGTTAAACAAGACAGTGAAAACCCCGTTTACTATGTTCAATATGCACATGCAAGAATATGCAGCATATTAAAAAAGCTAGAGCAAGACAGTATTAGTATTACACACGATAATTATTGCGATTACAGCCTTCTTTCACATGAAAACGAGAAGAACTTAATAAGGTACATTGCAAATTTACCATATGAAATTGCAGCGGCAGCTACAAATTATGAGCCTGCGCGCATAACTCGTTATGCTGTGGAACTTGCAACGCAATACCACAAATTTTATAACTCTTGCAGGGTAAAAGATGCAGAGGATGATTTAAGAAACGCACGTATAGCGCTTTGCAATGCAACGCGTATTTGCCTAAACAATGCGCTTACAATTTTAAAAGTTTCAGTACCCGAAAGTATGTAAAACTTTCTTACAATAATAACAAAAAGGCAGAAAATAGTTACACTATTTTCTGCCTTTTTATAATTTTAAAACAAATTAAATAATAAAGTTTGTTTTTATAAATTGCCAATCTGTAAAATTTGCACTTTGCAATTTGCACAGGCACCTATAAACAAAATAAAAAACCATATTATTCAATTATTATAGACTTACCTGTCATTTCTTTTGGTATTGGCATGTTTAATATTTTAAGCATTGTAGGTGCAATGTCTGCAAGCACACCGCCATCGCGTAATTTTACATTGCCAAGGCCGCTAACTAAAAACGGTACCGGGTTAGTTGTATGCGCCGTAAACGGTTTTGTTTCGTCTTCATCATACATTTTGTCTGCGTTGCCATGGTCTGCAGTTAACAAAAGCACACCGCCCATTTTTGCCAAACTCTTTGCAACTTTTCCAACGCATTCATCAACGGCCTGCACGGCTGTTACCGCCGCTTCAAACACGCCTGTATGCCCTACCATGTCGCAATTTGCAAAGTTCAAAATAATAACGTCATACTCGCCGCTTTCTACGCATTTAACGCACTCGTCTGCCACTTCATATGCGCTCATTTCAGGTTTTAAATCGTACGTTGCAACTTTCGGGCTGTTTACAAGCACCCTTTGTTCTCCTTTAAACGGCTCTTCTACGCCACCATTAAAAAAGAACGTTACATGGGCATATTTTTCAGTTTCAGCTATGCGTAATTGTGTTTTGCCGTTTTCTGCAAGGTATGCACCTAAAACATTATCTAGGCTTTGTGGCTTAAATGCAACTTGCACGTTAGGCATAGTTGCATCGTATTGTGTAAAGCAAACATAATAAAGAGGAAAACGCCCATTTAAACGCTTAAATCCGTCAAAATTATCGTCTACAAATGTTCGGGTAATTTCACGTGCTCTATCAGGGCGGAAGTTGAAAAACACAACGCTATCGCCTTCACTTATTCTTCCGCCTTCGCAAGTAACGGCAGGCAACACAAATTCGTCTGTAACATTGTTTTCATAGCTTTGCTGCATAACTTGCAGCGGTTCGCCTTTTTCCCCTACACCGCAAACCATTGCCGCGTAAGCTTTTTCAACACGATCCCAGCGGTTATCTCTGTCCATTGCATAATAACGCCCTGTTATTGTTGCTATTGTTCCAACACCAATTTGTTTTGTCTTTTCAATTAGCTCTTTTACAAAACCAAGCCCTGAATCAGGCGGAACATCGCGTCCGTCCATAATAGCGTGTATATATACATTTTTTAGCCCGGCATTTTTTGCAAGCTGTAAAAGCCCGTATAAATGCTCGTTGTGGCTATGTACTCCACCGTCTGACAAAAGGCCTACAAGGTGCAAGCTTTTGTTGTTTTTAACGGCATTGTCAATTGCCGCGTTTAAAACGTCGTTTTCAAAAAAATCGCCGTCTTTTATTGCTTTAGATATACGTGTTAATTCTTGGTATACTATGCGGCCGGCACCTATATTTGTGTGTCCTACCTCACTGTTGCCCATTTGCCCATCAGGCAGGCCAACGTCCATGCCAGATGCACCAATGTTTACATGAGGGTTATTATTAAAAAGTTCGTCTAAATTAGGTGTTTTCGCACTTAAAATTGCATTGCCAAACGGCTCTTTTTCTGCAGAACCAAAACCGTCCATAATACAAAGCATTAAAGGTTTTTTCATTTTATAATCCTTTCAAATAAGAACATTTTATGCTATTTAAATTTAAACTAGCTGTTTGCGGCACTAACAATTGCTGCAAAATCGTCAGGTTTTAAAGACGCACCACCAATTAGTCCGCCATCAACGTCATATTTTGAAAGAAGCTCTTTTGCATTTGCGGCATTCATGCTGCCGCCATATTGTATTGTAGTTGCTTGTGCTACTTTTTCAGAATAAATCTCTGCCAAAACTTTTCTTATTTCACAGCATACTTCTTGCGCTTGTTCAGAAGTTGCTGTTTTGCCTGTGCCAATTGCCCAAACCGGTTCATATGCAATTATAACTTGTTCCATTTCTTTTTCGCTTACGTTTTCTAATGCTTTTATTGTTTGGCTGCGCACAAGTTCTGATGTAATTCCTTCTTCTCTTTGTTGCAAACTTTCTCCAACACAAACTATTGCAATTAAACCTGCGTTAATTGCAGCTTTTGTGCGCAAATTTACTGTTTCATCTGTCTCGTTAAAATATTGGCGGCGCTCTGAGTGCCCTGTAATAACGTATTTTACTCCTGTTTCGCAAAGCATTTGTGTGCTAATTTCTCCTGTATATGCTCCGCTTTGCTCAAAATGAACATTTTGCGCGCCAATTTCAATATTTGTGCCTTTTGTTGCCTCTACTGCAGCTTGCAAACTTGTAAAAGGTGCACATATTACAACATCACACTGCGCACCCGCAACCTTATCTTTCATTTGTGCCAATAGCTCTTTAGTCTCACTTGCAGTTTTATTCATTTTCCAGTTACCTGCAATTACTACTTTACGTTTAGATTTATCCATTATGTTACCCTCCGTTAATTTTTTATTAATATATACGTTTAGTTTAAAAAATATTTGTTTTTTTTTGTGTGTAAACAAAATACGGAGCTGTTGAAAAACAAAGGCTTTGCAAAAACTAGAGCAAAATTTTTGTCAGATAAAACAAAAGCACAAGTAATACTATGTGTATTAACGAACATTTTTGTAAACTATGACGGAAATTTTGCCGACGCTTTTTGTAAAGACGGCTTTGACAACAGCTCCAAATATAGTAACCGCCCTACAAAAGCTATATAAATTATAGCACCATTGCGGCCTGTTCCTGTAATAAGTTAAGTGTTACACTTAGTCATTTTCAATGCATTCAATACCCGGTAATTTTTTACCCTCTAGGTATTCAAGGCTTGCACCGCCGCCTGTAGATATGTGAGTCATATCGTCTGCATAACCAAGTTGAATAACGGCCGCTGCGCTGTCTCCGCCGCCAATAACTGTTGTTGCATTTGTATTTGCAAGTGCTTTTGCTAAAGATTTTGTTCCTTTTGAAAGAATTGGGTTTTCAAAAACACCCATAGGTCCGTTCCAAACAACTGTTTTTGCGTTGCTTACAGCTTCACTAAACAATTTTTCTGTTTCCGGTCCAATATCTAGGCCCATTTCATCGTTGGCTATATTCTTAACATCTTTGTAACCCACTTCAATTTCAGCATCTATTGGGTTTGGGAAAGAACCTGCAACCGCAGTGTCTACCGGCAACAACAAATTAACGCCTTTTTCTTTTGCTTGCGCTAACATGCTTTTGCAGTAATCAAGTTTTTCGTTATCTATTAAAGATTTACCTACCTCGTAGCCTTGTGCTTTTAAAAATGTATACGCCATGCCGCCACCTATAATAAGTGTGTCTACTTTATTTAGTAGGTTTTCAATTACAGTTAATTTATCTGCAACTTTTGCACCGCCTAAAATAGCAACAAATGGGCGTTGTGGTTTATTAACAGCGTTGCCAAGGTACTCAATTTCTTTACCCATTAGGTAGCCTACCGCTGTTTGTTTTATATAATCTGTTACGCCTGCTGTTGAGCAATGTGCCCTGTGCGCAGAACCAAATGCATCGTTAACAAAAATTTGTGCAAGGCTAGCCAATTCTTCGCTAAATGCCTTTTCGTTTTTAGTTTCTTCGCTACGAAAACGAGTATTTTGTAATAAAACAACGTCTCCGTCTTTCATGTTTGCTACTGCTTTTTTAGCGTTTTCGCCAACTACTGTGTCGTCATTTGCAAAAACAACTTCTTTTTCTAAAAGTTCAGATAAGCGCACTGCTACCGGTGCAAGGCTGAATTTTTCTTCTGCGCCGTTTTTAGGTTTTCCTAAATGGCTGCACAATATTACGCGCGCTCCGTCGTTTATCAATTTTTTAATTGTTGGAAGTGCGGCCGTAATCCTGTTGTCGTTTGTAATTTGTCCGTCTTTCATGGGCACGTTAAAATCACAACGTACCAAAACATTTTTGCCTTCAACATTAATGTCGTCAACCGTTTTTTTGCCTAGTGTGCTCATATGTTTTTATAACTCCTTTTTATTAAATGCTATTATAACTTTGTTATACCTTTAACATTATATTATTTTTTTGCAAATATTACAAGAGCAAATATGTCAAGTTTTTGCACCATAATAACAAAAAAAACAGTAATATACAACAGTTTTATTTGATTTAGCACCCATTTGCTCTTTTTTTAATCAATGCAATGCAAAAACACAATATTATGTGTGCATAATATAAACATAAAAAAGTATTGCGCAAAAATTGTAGTGCAAATTTTTTAATAGTATAGGCACTATATAAAAAAATATTATACTTTGCACTATGTACTTTAAAAAAACAGTTTTTTATAGTTTTATCAAGCCGTTTTTATGTTTTTTTAGCCGGCATTAATAATATATTAAAAATACATGTAAACTTGGCATGGTATCATGCCGTTATAAAGTTTGCGCCTTTTTTTAGCCTTTTTGCCAAAATTATTTTCAAAGTCCGGGTTAGATGTTATTATATACGCACTGCGCACAGGGTTTTTCTCCAGTACGTTGCCAAGTACTCTTTCCAGCCCACTTGCAGTATCTTCATCTAACATTCTCTCACCGTAAGGTGGGTTTGTAAATATCATACTACCTTGTGAAGGCGCAAAATCTTCTATATCTGCAACGTAAAATTTGCATTTATTTGCAACACCGGCAAGTTTTGCGTTAGCTTTTGCTATTTCTATCGCAACAGGGTCAACGTCATATCCAATACCCTCAAATTCAACATCAAGTTTTATTTCGTCAAGCGCACGCATGCGTTGTTTTGCCCAAACATCTTTGCTAATAAACTCATAATTTTGCGCTATAAAATTACGCTTTAGTCCCGGTGCCATGTTCATTGCTTTCATTGCGGCTTCAATCATCAACGTACCACTGCCGCAAAATGGGTCTTGCGCTGTTGTGTCGTGGTAAATACGCCCTAAATCTATTATAGTTGCAGCAAGCGTTTCTTTTAGCGGTGCGGCCGTGCTATTTTTTCTGTATCCCCTTTTATGTAAACCTACGCCCGTAGTGTCTAGCATTATTTGCACAAGGTTTTTACGTATGGAAAAACGTATTTTATACAAATTACCGTCTTCCGGCAACACGTTAACCTTATGGCGGCTTTTTAACCGCTCTACAACTGCTTTTTTTACTATACTTTGGCATGCCGGCACACTCGATAATGTGCTAGACAAACTACTGCCCTTAACCGGAAACTCGGCGTTTGCAGGCATAATTTCTTCCCATTCTATTTGAGAAACCCCGTCAAAAAGTTCATCAAAAGTTACAGCCGTGTATTCTTTAAGCAATATTAAAACGCGCTCTGCACACCTGCTATGTTTGTTTGCAGCCTCTATAAAGTTTTCATCGCCCAAAAAACTTATACTTGCGTCTGGTATTTTACCATCTTTATCGGCAATTCTTT
>CAYJDK010000013.1:8670-18867 GCA_964368905.1 uncultured Bacteroides sp. | reverse complement strand
ATCCGTTTTCTCCTATTACTGTGTCGTACCCATTTGGCATATTCATAATAAAATCGTGGCACATGGCATTTTTTGCAGCATTAATAACCTCTTCATTGCTTGCATTTTTTTTGCCAATGCGTATATTTTCCATTACTGAGTTGTTAAAAAGCGTTACATCTTGAAAAACAATAGATATCTCTTTTAATAGTGTTTCCGGGTCTATTTTTGAAACATCTTCTTTTCCTATTGTTATTTTACCGCTATTGATATCCCAAAACCTTGCAGCAAGTTTCATTGCCGTTGTTTTACCGCCACCCGAAGGACCCACAAGCGCTGTAATTTCGCCTTGATTTGCTGTAAAACTAACGCCATTTAATACAGTTTCGCTTGTATCATAACTAAAATGTACATTGTCAAAATTAATGTCGTAACTCTCAGGGTCCATGCTTTCTTTTCCGCTTTGTATTTTCGTGTTGTTAAACTCATTCATTCTGTCTACACTTTTAAGTGCAATATAAATAGCGGCAAGGTTCACAAGCGCTCCCGACAGTGGGTCGTATATTCTGGACGCAATTAGTAAAAACGCCAACAATGTTATAAGCTCTATTTGCCCCAACGCCAATAACGCAACACCTACAAGCGTTGTTGTTGCTATACCTACTTTTAAAATCATTTGTGAAATTGTAACTAAAACACCTGTAATAAATTCTGCTTTAAACAATACTTTTTCATTTTCTTCAAGGTGGCCTTGCATAATATCAAGGTGGGCTCTTGTTCTATTATTCGCCTTCATATCTTTAATGTTTTCTATGCACTCTTGTATTTTATCAAGGCATGTTAACTTAATTTCCGTAGTTTTCAAAATTTGTAAATCTTGTATTTTTTTTGTTGCAAAGCACAATCCAAAAGACACAGGAATTACCCAAACAAGTGATACTGCTAATCGCCAATCAAACACAAATACACCTATGCCAAAAATTGTTGTTGATATTATTGCACCGAAAAAATTTGGTATAAAATGCGAAAATGCATTTTCAATCATTGCTACATCGCCCATTATAGTAGTTGTAAGGTCTGATAAATCTTTTTTGCCGAAAAAAGATAGTGGTAGCTTGCGAAGAGACTCTGCAAGGCTTATGCGCATATTTGCACTTTCCTCATATGCTGAAACATAGCAAAAATTGTACTGCAAATAGTATGCAAAACACAGCACTATAAACATACCTACTGTATAAAGAATATAAATAATTATTTCATAACCGGGAGAAATCCCTCTAATTACAGGTGTTAATGTATCTTTAATAAATAAATACGCTATACCGCTAATTGCCATTAATATTATGTTAATAAAAATTGTTGTAATAACAGCTTTAAAAAGCTCACTTGCTCCTTTTTGCGTAAGGGCAAATGTATTTTGTAAAAACTTTCTCATTGTTTTCCCACCTCGTTCCAATTAAACGTATTATTATACTGCACCCACATGTCGTTATACAACCCCTTTTGCTCAAGTAACTGTTTATGTGTTCCTTTTTCTGTTATCTCACCATTTGATACAACACAAATCAAGTCTGCATTTTTAATGGTAGACAACCTATGTGCTATCATAAGCACGGTTTTGCCTTTTGTAAGCTCGTTAAATGCAAGTTGAATTTGGTGTTCATTTTCAGGGTCTGCAAACGCGGTTGCTTCATCAAGCAAAATAATTGGTGCATCTTTTAAAATAGCCCTTGCAAGGGCAATTCGCTGTGCTTCTCCACCCGATAAGTAAACGCCTTTTGTGCCATAAATTGTATTTAAACCATTTGGTAATTTAGCAATAATATCCTCACACCGTGCCGCTTTTATTGCGTTATTAATCTCATCCATACTAGCATTAGGTCTGCCCTCTTTTAAGTTATCCATTATACTAGCTTTATAAAGATTAGTATTTTGAAACACAAACGAAATGTTTTCCATAAGAGTTTCTTGCGTAATATCTTTTACATTTACTGTGCCTATTTTAACTGCCCCTTCTTGCACATCCCAAAAGCGCGGTATTAATGTTGCAAGTGTTGTTTTACCCCCGCCCGAAGGCCCAACAAAAGCTACCGTAGTGCCCTGTTTTATTAAAAGCGTTACATTATTTATTGCCTTTCTATCTGTATTTGGATATGTAAATGAAACATTTTCAAATTTAACATCAAATGTGCTTGGTGTTTGTGGAATTGTAGGTTCGTCTAATGGTTTTTCATTTAATAAATTTTCAATTCTGTTAATCGCATCTGATGCCATCATGCTGTATTGGCTAACCCACATTATTTTCATAAGCATTAACGAACAAATAGGCGTAAACAACAAATAAAACAAAAAATTCAAAAAGAAAAATATTGTGTCAGTTTGGCCCCCGATAAAAAATATAGACGATATAACAAGAAAAAACGGTGTAGTTGCCAAAAATGTTTGGAACATAACCATGGGTAACCTAGCCCTTATTGAATAATTTGAAACGTAAGTTTTATATTTCATTATAACATTGTGAAAGCGCTCAAAAGAAAAAACACTTTGATTAAATGTTTTAACAACAGGTATGCCACGCACGTATTCAGTTGCCTCGCTATTCATTCCCTCAAGTGCTGTTTGGTACTGTTTTAAACGTTTTGGCTGCTCTTTATCCATCATAAAAGACATGCATAAAAAACTGCAAAACAGCGGTATTAAACTAATTATTCCAAGTCGCCAATCAAAACCAAAAAGTATTACTAATACGGCAACAGGTGTAATAAAAGCACCTACCATGTCCGGCAATTGGTGTGCAAGGTATGATTCTGTTGCGCCTGCACTGTCGTTAACAATTCTGCGCAACTTGCCACTTTGTGAGTCATTAAAAAAACCAAGCGGTAATTTCATTAAATGCTCAATAGCACTTTTTCGCATATTTTTTGCTATTAGCATTGACAATAATGCGCAAACAACCGCTAAAATTGCATTTTGAATAATTGTGTTTGTTAGTGTAATTTGTGGATACGCCATTATAATTTCATAAATGCACTGCCAAATAAAAATTATGGGTAATAATGCAATTACAGCACTTATACCTGAAAGTATAAGCCCCAGTACTGTAATGTTTTTGTATGCGCCTGCAAAGGTAAACAACCGTTGCATAAGAGGTTTTTGTTTTTGCATGTGTTTTCTCCTTTATTTTAAAAATTATTTTTTATATCTTAAATTAATCTTAAGCCGCATATGTTAGTTTTTACTAACTTAATAGCAAAAAAAATACACGCTTAGTGTTAGTTAATTTAAACTAACTTTTGCCAAAATAAAAAACGCCCTACTATGCTAATTTTAAAACAGCATATTGCGTGCTACATATCTTTTTATTTTAATTGTTGTAATTGTTTAAAATGCAAGGCATCACAATAATTGTTATATATCGTTTGGCAATTACTCACTCAAAATTTCCATTACACCCGCAAAATAAAACCTTTGTATTTTTCGCATATATTCAAATGCTTGCTCTTTGCTTAAATTGTGGTGCACTGCTTCAAGCATATTGTTTATTCCAGATGTTGACATAACATGAACAAAAAACCTATTAACTTCATTAAGATTAAAATTTTCAGCCTCTAGTGCTTTTATAGAGGATTTCTCTTCAATTTCAACTAACTTATCCTTATAGTTTTCATATTTCGTTCCGCTTGAATAAAAAAACAGTAATTTTGCTGTGTCTAAATTATCATAAATAAACTCAAGCACCTCTAATGTTCCATTAATCATGCTGTCCTTTTTACCTATCTTATCAAACGCTGCATCTGTTACTGTTCGGCTATGTGCAGCATCAAAAACAACAAACAAATCGTTTGCAAACTTTCCAACTATTTCTTCAAAAAGCGTTTCTTTATTTTTAAAATGATTATACAAAGCACCTGTTGTAACTTTTGCTTTTTTTGCAATTTCTCGTAAATTTGCACCGGAAAAACCTGTGCAAAGAAACTCTTCTTTTGCACAGTTTAGTATACGTTCTTTTGTAAGCTTCGAAGAAAAGGACAAAAAAACCGCCTCACATAACATTGTTACTTTTAATAACAATGTTATCACACTAATTTTTATTTGTCAACAATAAATTTTGCTTGACATATTTGCCAAGTTAGTTTATACTAACATTTAAGTTAGTAATTGCTAACCGCTGTTTTGTGGCAGGCGCATTGCAGCTAATTTTATACAATTGAGTTAGCAAACGCTAACTATTGTGAAACTATAAAGAGGTGTGCTAATGAGCGTTGTAATTGTGGGTGGAAATGAATGCATGGAAAGACGATACATTGACACTTGTAAAGAATACGGATGCAAAGCAAAAGTTTTTACTAAAATGAAAGGTGATATTCGAAGCAAATTTGGGTCTCCCGATATGATAATTCTGTTTACTAACACTGTTTCACACAAGCTTGTTGCCTGTGCTAACTGTGAGGCAAAGCGCTGTAAAGCTAGAGTAGAGCGTTGCCATTCCAGTTCTCTATCAGCACTTAAAGGCATTCTAGAAGCAATTTAAACTTTAACAAAATATGCTGTTGTTTTTAAACCAGCTAAAATAATTAAATTTGAAAGAGGCTATTTTATGATAAATGAAAAATTACTTATAGATCATTGTTCTCTTACATTGTCTTCGCTTAAAACTGCAAGCTTGTTTACTGTTAATTTTAATAATGTACAAGATTTATACGCTTGCATATCCTCTTGGAATGAAAAATTTTATTTTAGCGGTATAAAAATTACATTACTACACAAGGCTAACAAGCGTGCATTAATTTATGTTTACAGAGAAAGCATGCTAAAAAATGATATTAGAAATTTACATGCAAAAAACATATTGCATAAATACGGATACACTAATTTAAGCACAAAAACTGCAATTAATAAACTTGCAAAAAGGTTTAAAGCAAACAATACTTTCCCTCACGAAATAGGCTTGTTTTTAGGTTATCCACCTAAAGATGTTGAGGGTTTTATTTGTAATGGAGGTAAAAATTGTAGCTTGTGCAAATATTGGAAAGTTTATACCGACACAGAGTGTGCAATGCAAAAATTTGCAAGATATGATAAATGCACGGCAATTTATAAAAAACTATGGAACAATGGCAGAGATATTTTAAAGCTTACAGTAAAAGAACAAATTGCAGCATAAATATAATAGCAAATATTAAACAAATTATTAATTACTAATAACCGGTAATAAACAAATTATCTACCGGCTTTAGCCTATGTAATTTACACATAGCTTAATTTAATTTATATTAAGGAGAATTTTTTATGAGTAAAGTAGCAGTAGTTTATTGGAGCGGAACAGGTAACACAGAAATAATGGCAAACGCAATTGCAGAGGGTGCCGTTGCAAAAGGCGCTGAAGTTGACATTTTAACCTCTGGCAACTTCACAAACGACATGGTTGCTAGTTATGATAGTATTGCATTTGGTTGCCCGTCTATGGGAGCTGAAGTGTTAGAAGAATCTGAATTTCAACCAATGTGGGACAATGTGAAAGACAGCCTGGCAGATAAATATGTATTGCTGTTTGGCTCTTATGGTTGGGGCGACGGTGAATGGCTTAGAAACTGGGAACAAGAAACTACAGCTAAAACACTTGCAACATACATGTGCAACGAAACACCGGACGATGATGCAAAAGCTGCTTGTATTGCTTGCGGAGAACAATTAGCATAAATTTGTTTATTTTTTACAAAGCTCAAGAATTTTTTCTTGGGCTTTGTTATTTTGAGGAGTAAATATGCAAAAGGAAACAAAATTAATTATAAATGTATCACGGCGTTTATTGCTTTACACAAACAACACAGAAAAACAAATAGCAAAAATGTTACATATATCCGAAACTACTTTAAGAAGCCTTTATTTAAGCACTTTTAATATGCCACCAAGAAGATATATTAGAAACATAAAATTAAAAAAAGCACAAACCATGTTAAGAACCACAACAGAAAAAATAAGTAATATTGCATATGCAATTGGCTATATAAACACAAGTAAATTTACAGAGGCTTTTAAACAAATTTATGGGGTTACTCCGTCACAATATCGTAAAAATTGCGGTTTTGGAGTAGAATAATAGTATAAAAATAGTTATACTAAAACATATAGTAACAAACACTCAAATTTAATATAATTAGGAGGAATTAATAATGTTTAATTTTATAACAAAGCAACATAAATTAATATTTGCCGCAGGTGCTGCAGTTGGAGTTGCTGTTTTTAGCATGCTTAAAACAACAAAAGCACGTGAACTTGCAGTTAAAGGCGTTGCCGGTAGTATTATTTTAAAAGACAAAGTTTTAGAAACAGCTGCTAATATTAAAGAAGATGCAGACGATATTTGTGCAAAAGCAAAAGAAAGTGCAAAAAACAATTGTGATTGTGGCAATGATTGCAACTGTTAATACCAATATATTTATAAGGAGAAACCTATGAAATATCACATAATTTGTGATAAGCCCACAAGGCTTCGGGTTCGTTTTGGTAAATACATTTTAACAAAGGAGCAGTGCTACGGTTTAACCGAACTGCTCCTTTGTATATCAGGTGTTAAAAGTGCTGTTGCAAACGAAATTAATGGCTCGGTGCTTATTGAATATACAAACAAAGAAGCACGAGACGCATTATTAAAAAAACTTAGTTCTTTAAAATTATCTGATATTAAAAACGGCGAGCCTACAAAAGAACAAAACGCTGCTATTTTAGAAAAAAACGTGAAAACTAAAATTGTTAAGCACTGTGTGGGGTATGCATTTAGGCAATTGTTTTTTCCAATGTACTTAAACAGAGCATATACTATTTCTCACGGTATACCGTATATAATTAAAGGGTTAAAGGCTCTTTCAAACAAAAAAATAAATGTTGAAGTTTTAGATGGTACTGCAATAAGTGCCTCCCTTATTTCTAGAAATTACAAAACGGCTTCTTCAACAATGTTTTTACTTGGCCTTTCAGATTTACTGTTAGAATACTCTAATTTAAGGGCAAAAAACGCATTGGCACAAAGCCTTAAAATTAATGTAGATAAGGTTTGGCTTGTTAAAAACGACATTGAAGTTGAAGCACACCTTAACGACATTATAGTAGGCGACGTTATACGTATGCGTAAGGGCAGCTTAATACCGGTTGACGGAACAATTGTAGGCGGAAACGCGCTTATTAACGAAGCCACAATGACCGGCGAGCCAATATCTGTGCACAAAACAATTGCAGGAACTGTTTTTGCCGGTACCGTTTTAGAAGACGGTGAAATTGACATTGAAGTGATAAGTTTGCAAAATGATTCACGCATTTCCAAAATCATAAGCCTTATAAACACAGGCGAGAAAGAAAAAGCCCTAGTTCAAGGGCGTGCAGAGCGCCTAGCCGACGATATAGTGCCTGTTAGTTTTGGCCTTTTCCTAACAACCTTAATTTTAACAGGCAATATAACAAGGGCTTTGTCTGTTTTAATGGTAGATTTTTCATGTGCAATAAAACTTACAACTCCAATAACAATTATTTGTGCACTAAAAGAAAGCGTTAGCCATAATGTGCTTGTTAAAGGTGGCAAATACCTTGAAATATTGTCTAAAGTAGATACTGTTGTTTTTGATAAAACAGGAACTCTTACAAATGCTGTTCCTAAGGTGTCTAAAATTATAAGCGTTAGCGAACATTATACTAAAGATGAAGTTCTTAAAGTTGCCGCTTGTCTTGAAGAACATTTTCCACACAGCGTTGCAGCTGCCATTGTGCGCGAGGCAAAATTGCGCGGTATACACCACCCTGAAAGCCATGGAAAAGTTAAGTATATTGTTGCACACGGAATTGCAAGCACATATAATAACAAACACGCTGTTATAGGCAGCAAGCACTTTGTTTTTGAAGATGAACATGTTATGTATCCACATGATAAAGAACTTGAACTTAGTGAAGAAATAGGATACGACAGTGCCGTTTACCTTGCGGTAGATAATGTGCTTGTAGGAGTTATATGTGTTAACGACCCACCCAGAGATGATGCAAAGCAAACAATACAGTTGTTGCGTAACCATGGAATTAAAAATATTTTTATGATAACGGGTGACGGTGAACATAACGCAGCATATACGGCAAAACTTTTAGGTATAGATAAATATTACTCTGGGATTTTGCCAGATAAAAAAGCAAGTATAATTGAACAGTTAAAAAACGAGGGCAAAACAATACTAATGGTTGGTGATGGAATTAACGACACTCCGGCTCTTAGCGTTGCAGATGTATCACTTACGCTTAACGGCTCTTCTGACATAGCAAGAGAAATTGCCGATATTTCTGTTTTATCTGATGAATTAACAAAAATTGTGGAAATAATGCGACTTTCAAAAAAGCTAATGAAAAAAATATATACTCAATACGGTGTTATAGTATCTTTTAACACAAGTTTAATAATATTAGGCCTTTTTGGTACTATTGTTGCCGGCACGTCTGCATGGCTACATAATGTGTCCACTATAGCATTAACTTTAACTTCTTCTCTGCCTATATTAAAAAAAGAAAATTTAATTAAATTGTCGGAGGTATCACTTGATGAAACAACATAAATTTTGGGCCTACCTTGCTGTTTTTGCAATGGTAATGTGTATTTTAACGGGATATAACCACAAATAGCAATATGAATTTTTAGTTTACAAATTTTTTATATACTTTTATTAATTTATAGTTAAACCAATTTAAAAACAAAAACCGGCATAATACAAATTAGTATTATGCCGGTTTTTTATTACTGTGTTAAATTAAACCTATAATATGTTTATATTCCGCTTTTTGCCGAAGATATAAACGCTTTAAAAGCTTTATAAGTCATAAATACATCAAGTTTTGCTACAAGTTCAAAAGGTGAGTGCATGCTTAATGTAGGCACGCCAACGTCAATTACATCAACATTGCGCTTTGCAATATATTTTGCAACTGTGCCTCCGCCACCTTGGTCAACTTTACCAAGTTCTCCTGTTTGCCAAATTACATTTGCCTCGTTTAACACTGTGCTCATAAATGCAACAGTTTCCGCGTCTGCATCGTTTGTGCCGCCTTTACCGCCAGCACCGGTGTATTTAGTTAAAACTACACCATAATTTATTTTTGCAGCATTGTTTTTTTCGGTAACATCTTGAAATGTTGGGTCAATTGCTACGTTTACATCTGCAGACATGCACTTTGAATTTTTCAGCATGTCAAAATAATCTGCTTTTTGTAAAATGCATAGTTCTTGCAAATAATTAAAGTAAAAATCACTTTGCAAACCCGTTGTCCCGTCAGAACCTACTTCTTCTTTGTCTGCTAACATGCAAACAGTAGTAAATTCCGGGTTTTTTGTTTCTATTTCTGCCATTACCGATGTGTATGCGCACACTCTGTCATCGTGCCCATACGCACCTATTAAACTGCGGTCAAAACCAACGTCTTTTGCCTTAAACGCAGGCACAGCCTCTATTTCTGCACAGCTAAAATCCCTTTCGGTTATTCCGTACTTTTCATTTAACAGCTGCATTATGTATAGTTTAACTCTGTTTTTTACCTCTTTATCCTCATGCGGTAAGCTGCCAACAACAATGTTTAGCTCCTCGCCTCTTAGCCCCTCGTTTAACGGGCGTTTATTTTGCTGTTGCGCCAAATGCGGCAACAAGTCTGTAACACAAAAAACGGGGTCTGCCTCGTTTTCTCCTATATTTACATTAACACACGTGCCATCATTTTTATAAACAACACCTTGAAGCGAAAGCGGTGTTGCTCCCCACTGGTATTTGCGCACTCCGCCATAATAATGCGTTTTAAAAAGTGCTGTGTTTACATCTTCATACAGTGGGTTTGCTTTTAAATCAAGGCGTGGAGAGTCAATGTGAGATGCCGTTATTCTAACACCGTTGCTAAGGCTTTTTTTGCCAATTGTTGTTGCAATTAAGGCTTTTTTGCGGTTATTAACATAAATTTTGTCGCCTGCTTTATATTTTGTGTTTTTATTAAATTCAGTGTATCCTGCCTTTTTTAGCATGTTTATTGTATGCTCACACGCTAATCTTTCGGTTTTAGTGTTATCTAAATATTTCTTATAATTTTCGCAAAATTCAAATGCTTTTTTCACTATCTTGGGTTCAATGTCCGCAATATGCTTTGGTGTATAAAACAATTTGTCCTCTAATTGCTTTCCTGTATTTTTTTTCTTTTCTTTTTCTT